>JAYWBE010000432.1:0-3061 GCA_043781715.1 Gemmatimonadaceae bacterium | reverse complement strand
CGGATTGCGCGTGTCTGGAGCTTTGGTCAGCATTGCGGCGAAGGACCCTGGCTGAGCGCGACCACAACGACGTTCGAGTGCATGAATCAGAGTAGAGAGCGGAGCGTCTGGCAGCAAGGAGTATTGGCGCCGCCTGAGTCTGGAGCACAACGTGGTGGGCGGTTGGCAAAAGGGGCGGCCGTGAATGAGATTATCCCCTCTCCTCACCCACTTACACAATGCCCCGCCAGTTCTCGCGCTCCGTTCTCGCGATCGTCTTAGTCGCGTGTCTTCCCGCGAGTCTTCGCGCTCAGGCAGCGCCATCTGCCAAGACGACACCGCCAGTGTTCGACGCCGATTCGGCGCGTCTCGCGGAATTGCCCTGGCGCTCGATCGGCCCGGCGGTCACGAGCGGGCGGGTCGTCGCTTTTGCAGTTCCCGAAGGACCCAAATCGCAGGTCGGTGAGCGCCTGGGTGAGCTGTTCTATGTCGCATCGGCGTCAGGGGGGGTGTGGAAGACGGCAAATGGCGGAACGACCTGGGAGCCCATTTTTGATAAACAGGGCTCCGCGTCGATCGGTGATATCGCGGTGGCGCCGAGCAATCCGGACATCATCTGGGTAGGAACCGGCGAGGCGAACAACCAGCGCAGCTCGTCGTGGGGCGATGGCGTCTACAAGTCGGAGAACGGCGGAAAGACGTGGACGAACATGGGCCTCAAGAAATCGGAACACATTGGCCGCATCATCGTCCATCCGGCGAATCCGGAAATCGTCTTCGTCGCGGCGGCGGGACCGCTATGGGGAGCCGGCGGCGATCGCGGGCTATTCCGGACGATCGACGGCGGACGCACCTGGAAAAACATCAAGAACATCGACACCCACACGGGTTTCACCGACGTCATCTTCGATCCGATCAATCCCGACGTGATTTACGCCGCGTCGTTCCAGCGCGAGCGACGCCCCTACACCTACGTCGGCGGCGGTCCCGGAAGCGGACTCTGGAAGAGCATCGATGGCGGCGACACGTGGACGAGACTCACCGAGGGATTGCCGAAAGTAGATGTGGGAAGAATCGGCCTCGATGTGAGCAGGTCGAATCCGAACGTCGTTTACGCAACGATCGAGACGAAGGTGACGGGGAACGGCGCATCACAAGGCAACACCGAAGCGAGCGTTTATCGCTCGGACGATCGGGGCGCCAGCTGGCAGAAGACGGGGACCGGGTTTTCCTATCCATGGTACATGGGACAAATCCGAGTCGATCCAACGAATCCTGATCGCGTTTATTTCATGGGAGTGGCGCTCCAGGTGTCGACGGATGGTGGGCGGACTTTCCGCAGTACCGCGAGCGGCGCGCATTCGGACCACCACGCGATGTGGATCGACCCCAGGGATCCCAACCATCTCATCATCGGATGCGACGGCGGAGTCTACATCAGCCACGATCGCGGCCGCACCGTCGACTTCGTCCCGAATCTGCCGATCTCGCAGTACTACGCGATCGCAACCGACATGCGCCAGCCGTTCTACTACGTGTACGGCGGGTTGCAGGACAACAGCAGCTGGGGCGGACCGAGCCAGACGCGCAACCGTCAGGGAATCACCAACGCCGACTGGATCCGCACGACCGGAGGCGACGGCTTCTATGCGCAGATCGACCCCGTCGACCCCAACACCGTGTACGGAGAATCACAGGGTGGCGACATCGTCCGCTTTGATGTTCGCACCGGTGAGCAGAAAACGATCAAGCCGTTGCCGGATTTTGGCGGCAAGCCGTACCGTTGGAACTGGAGCTCGCCGATGCTCATTTCGCCGTACGATCACAACACGATCTACTTCGGCGCGAACTATCTCTTCAAGAGCACCATGCGCGGCGACGCGTGGACGCGACTCGGTCCGGATCTCACGCGGCAGCTCAATCGCGACAGCCTGCCGGTGATGGGAAAGATCTGGCCACGCGATGCCATCGCCCGCCACCAGGGAACGGCGGAGTACGGCAATATCAGCACGATCGACGAGTCTCCGGTGAAACAGGGGCTTCTCTACGTTGGAACCGATGACGGCGTGATCTCCGTTTCACGCGATGCCGGCGCGACGTGGAACAGGATCACGAAAGTTTCCGGCGTCCCCGAACAGACGTACGTGAGCCGAGTCGTCGCTTCACGGTTCAATGAAGGAACAGTGTACGCGACGCTCGACAATCACCGCAACAATGATTTCAAGCCGTATGTTCTGAAGAGCACTGATTACGGCGCGCATTGGACATCGATCGCCGACAATCTCCCCGCCAACGGGTCGGTGCAGGTGATACGCGAAGATCTTACCGAGCCGAATCTTCTTTTTGTGGGCACGGAGTTCGGGGTGTTCTACACGGCTTTGGGGGGACATTTCTGGACGCAGCTCAAGTACAATATTCCAACCGTAGCCGTGCACGATATCGTCATCCATCCTCGCGAGCACGATCTCGTCATCGGCACCCACGGCCGCGGCATCTACATCATCGACGATATCACACCACTTGAAAAGCTCGGCGAGACAAACCGGGTAGGCACCTATCTCTTCCCGGTAAAATCCGCGACGGAGTATAACCCGAATGGCTCCGTCCCCGGCGGAGCCCGCGGCGCAGGGGCTCTCGGGGATCGCGAGTACTCGGCCCCGAATCCGGCGTTCGGCGCGATCATCACGTATTTCCTGCGCGACTCTTTGCCGAAGGACGGAGATGTCACACTCGGCGTCTACGACGCGACCGGGAAGCGAGTGCGCGAGCTGACCGCAAACAAGAAACGCGGGATGCATCGCGTGACGTGGGATCTTCGGAACGCGCCGCCTTATACGGTGCGCCGCCCGGCCAATCAGGTTGGAGAGCTGCCGTTCAGGCAGCGCGATCCCTCGGGACCGTTCGTGCTTCCGGGCCGATACATGGCGCGACTGAGCGTGAAAGGAGGATCAGGGGCGCCGACCGTGCAAGAAGTTCCGATCGATGTCCACTCCGATCCGCTCGTGCAGATGAATGATGCCGACTACCGGCCGCTCTACGACATGCGGGTGAGCACCAGTCGACTGCAGGCGACAGTCCAAGC
>JAYWBE010000431.1:0-9324 GCA_043781715.1 Gemmatimonadaceae bacterium | reverse complement strand
CCTCCGGGATGAGCATCGATACCGGCTGTCCGAGCATCGCCGCCTCGGCTTCGATTCCGCCGACGCCCCAACCCAGGACGCCGAGTCCGTTGATCATGGTGGTGTGGGAATCGGTGCCGACCAGAGAGTCGGGGTACGCGTACGTCTGCTTGCCGACTACTTCGGTGAAAACTCCCTGCGCCAGATACTCGAGATTGATCTGGTGGACGATCCCGGTGTCAGGCGGCACGACGCGGAAATTGTGCAGCGCCTTTTGTCCCCAGCGGAGGAACGCGTAGCGCTCCTGATTGCGGCGGAACTCGAAGTCGGCATTGATCAGAAACGCCGCCTCGGATCCGTACTCGTCGACCTGCACCGAGTGGTCGATGACGAGATCCACCGGCTGAAGGGGATTGATCAGGCGCGCGTCACCGCCCAGTCGCGCCAGCGCGTCGCGCATCGCCGCGAGATCGACGACGGCGGGAACTCCGGTGAAATCCTGGAGCAGCACTCGCGCGGTGCGGAACGCTATCTCCTTTTCGACTTTGCCTTTCATGTCCCAGGTCGCGAGGGCGCGCACGTCGTCCGGTTTGACGAACTTGCCGTCTTCGTTCCTGAGCAGGTTTTCGAGGAGGACCTTGAGGCTGAAGGGGAGTCTGAGTGCGTTCCCGTCCGCGAGCTTGGAAAGGGAATCCAGCCGAAAGATCGTGTACTGCCGACCCGCAACGTCCAGCGTTGATCGGCTACCGAAGGAATTCGGGTGTGTCATTTTGATTTTTTCCGAACTAGGCCGCGTCTTGCGCTGGCCAGTGGTGCGCGGAGCCACTGCCGCGCGCAATTCCGGGCGAGGCAGGCTGTATCTAATGTAATACTAAGTCGGCTTAGCCCCCAACCAGCTTTCAGTCTACCCTGCTTTGGTCGTCGGCTCATGGGTGGGATCAACCGTCGTCTTATCCTCGTGGCTCCCGCCCATCTCAAGGCGCGTCGCTTCGATGGCGTACGTGGGGCAGTGGTGCACGAAATCGCCATCCGCCGGCGACCACTCCACCACCGGCGTGAGCGGGTACGCTTTCCCGTGCGAGTCCATCGCCATCACGTCGGGCGCGAGTGCGGTGCAGAGAGTGCACCCGATGCACTTCTCCCGGTCGACTGTGATCTGCATCGGCCTGCGGGGAAAGACGCCGATGCCCCAGCTGATGCACTCCTCGAAATGCTTGCACGCTTCCATCGCGGCCGTGTAGCCCGCTTCGAGGAGTTCGTCGGTGTGCGAGAAGCTGAACCAGCCGATATGATTGACTTTTGGCCTGATCAGAATCATGGGAGGGCGCGTCCAGGTGGCGAATGGCGCCAGCTGGAGCGCGTGCATCATCGTCGTCGCCGCGCGGACGTAGATGGACGCGAATCCGGCGGTCGCGATGTCGTTTTCCGGCTCCAGGTCGCTCGAGCCCGTGTCAACGGCGATCACGGCGTCCATGCCCCGGCCCGCGATCGATACGGGAAGGTTGTCGAGCACGCCGCCATCGACGCACAGTCTCCCACCGATCGCGCCCGGAGGATAAAACCCGGGCAGCGCGCACGACGCGTAAACAGCCTCGGCAACGCTCACGTCGCGCAGACCCGGCAATCCCCACACCATCTGGGAGCCCCGCTGAATGTCGACGGTATTGACGAGAAGGGTCCTCTTCAGCTGATCGAACCGCTTTGCCGTCGCCACAGCTTTCACGACGTTTCTGAGTGGCTCCTCGAGGTATATCGCGGGCGAGTGCTGCCGCTCGAGCAGCATTCCCATTCGGTTGAGACGAAAGAGGTCGCGCCGCTTCAGTGCCCGGGCCCGATCGGTCATCTCCGACACCGACATCCCCCGAGCGTATGCAGCGCCAATGAGAGCGCCGATGCTCGTGCCCGCGACTACAGTCGGCTCGATTCCCAGTTCCTCGAGAGCGCGAAAGACGCCGATGTGCGCGAACCCCTTGAGTCCCCCGCCGCCGAGTACAAGCGCTATCTTGTGCGCCTTGCGTCGTGGCTTGGCTGGAGTTGCTCGTTTCACGCTTCGTGGAGTCTGGCGGGCCATGCTAACGTTGGGTGCGGGAAGCTATAATGTACTGACGTCCATCACACACACTGAGTAAATCGATGACTCGTCCCATTGTTCTGCTCACAGTCACGCTCCTCACCGTTGTTTCTGCCTCGACCGCGAGTGCGCAAACAGACCGCGAACCCAGCCGTATCACTCCCCAGGAAATCGACGCACACCTCCGCTTTCTCTCGTCCGACCTCCTCGAAGGCCGGGCACCGGCGACGCGGGGCGGACGAATCGCCGAAGAATACATTGCGACCCAGCTCCAGGCGTTCGGCGTAAAGCCCGGCGTTGGAGATAGCTCGTACTTCCAGCGCGTTCCGATCGACGTCGTAAAAGCGGATCCGAATACCATCAAGGTCACGGCATCTGGCAAGGCCAACGCCAATCTCCGTTTCACCGATGACGTCGTCGTCTGGCCGGGCTCCGCTACCGATGCGAGCAGCGCGCACGGAGAGCTGGTGTTCGTCGGCTACGGCGCCACCGCGCCCGAGTACAAATGGGACGACTTCAAGGGCACCGACGTTCGCGGGAAGATTCTTCTCGTCCTGGTGAACGATCCGCCCGCTACCGCCTCCGAGCCGAATCTGTTCGGTGGGAAGGCGATGACCTACTACGGCCGCTGGACATACAAGTTCGAGGAAGCGGAGCGCAGGGGCGCGGCGGGTATGCTCATTGTACACACGACCGAGCGCGCCGGATATCCGTGGCACGTGGTGGTCAATTCCAATTCAACCGAGCACCGCTTGCTGCCCCGCGACGTCCCGACAGCGAGCGGGCACCCGCTGCCGGCACCGATAGGCGTGCGCGGCTGGATCACCGACAGCGCCGCGACTGCCCTCCTCGCCCAGGCCGGCCTCAACATGGCCGATCTGCGTAAGCAGGCAGAGTCGCGCGATTTCCGTCCGGTTCCAACCGGTATCGCCATCGATGCGACGATGCGCAACAGCCTCCAGCACATGTCGGCGAACAATGTCATCGGCGTCGTGCGCGGGATCGATCCAATCGTCCGCGACGAGTACGTCGCCTACAGCGCGCACTGGGATCACTTCGGGATCGGCCCCGTCGTCAATGGAGACTCGATCTACAATGGCGCAGTTGACAACGCGTCCGGAGTCGCGTCGATCCTGACCATCGCGCACGCCGCGGCGGAAGGGGTAAAGTCGCGCCGATCACAACTATTCGTCTTCGTCACGGCTGAAGAATCCGGCCTGCTCGGTTCTGCATACTTCGGCGAGCACCCGACCGTGCCCGCTTCAAAGATTATCGCGGCTCTCAACATGGATGTCGTACCCGTCAACGGACGAGTGCGCGATCTCAATATCATGGGCGACAACAAGAGCTCGCTCGGACCTGCGCTCGCCCAGATGGTGAGGTCGGAGGGCATTCGACTTTCTCCCGACGCCCATCCCGAACAAGGCCACTTCTATCGCTCCGATCACTTTTCCTTCGCAAAGGTCGGAATTCCCTCAATCTCGATCGGAGGCGGCGTCGACTACGTTGGCCGCCCAGCGGGCTGGGGCTTGCGGCACGCGGACGACTACACCGCCCACCGCTATCATCAGCCATCCGACGAGTATCGGCCCGATTTTGACCTGAGCGGCGCGACGCAGCTCGCCGAGATCGTGTATCGGTTTGGTCTCTCGCTGGGGAACGCGCGCACCATTCCCACCTGGAACGCCGACGCGGAATTCCGCGCAATGCGCGACGCTTCTCGAAAGGGTCAGTGAGCCGGGACAACAGCGTTTGACCGTGAAATCCGCCCAGGGCCAGCAGCGGGATCCGTTACTCGCCTTCCGCGAGGAGTTTCCCATCCTCGAGAAGACGACGTACCTCGTCTCCAACTCTCTCGGGCCGATGCCCCGCACCGTCCCAGAGAAGCTGGCCGAGTACGCGCGCGACTGGGGCGACCTCGGCGTAAAGGCGTGGAACCGCGGCTGGTGGGAGCTCCCCGTCGAAGTCGGCAACGAGATCGCGCCCCTCATTAACGCCGGTGACGGCGAGATCGTGATGATGCCCAACGTCACCATCGCGCAGACCGCCGTGCTCTCGTCCATCGACTTCACGAAGGAGCGCGACACGGTCGTAATGACCGAGCTCGACTTCCCATCCGTCCGCTACGCGTACTCTGAGATGGCGCAGCGGCTCGGCGCCCGCGTGGTAGTCGTGAGGTCGGACGACGGACTGACGATCGATCGCGACAAGTTGTTGGCCGCGATCGACGGACGCACTCGCCTCGTGGCAGTCTCGCACGTGCTCTTTCGGAGCGCGTACCTCATGGATGCGGACGCGATCTGCGCTCGCGCGCACGAGGTCGGCGCGCTCGTCTCGCTCGATTCCTTTCACGCCGTCGGGATCGTGCCGGTTGACGTAAAACGGAGCAAGCCGGATTTTCTTACCGGTGGCGTGCTCAAATGGCTCTGTGGCGGACCCGGTGCCTGCTTCCTTTACGTGAGTCCGACCGTCCGCGATCAGCTCAAACCGGCCCTGACGGGCTGGCAGGCGCACTCGCGTCCGTTCGCGTTCGAAGATTCCATGGAGTACACCACCGGCGCGTTCCGCTGGCTGAACGGAACGCCGGTGATTCCAGCTCTCTACGCCGCGGCGGAGGGGCCGAAGATTCTGCGCCGCGCCGGAGTCGCGGCCATCAGGGAGAAAAGCGTTCGCCTCACCTCACGGTTGATCGAGCTCGCCGACGCCCGCGGCTACACCGTGAACGCGCCGCGCGACCCGGCGCGTCGCGGCGGAACCGTGGCGATCGATGTTCCGCACGGGTACGAGGTCACTCAGCACCTGCTGTCGCAAAACGTCCTGGTAGACTACCGCGTAGGTGCTGGTATCAGGATTGCCCCTCACTTCTTTACCAGGGAGGACGAGCTGGACGAAGCCGTTTCGGAGATCGACAGGGCTCTCGAGAGCGGGAGCTGGCAACGCTTCTCGGAAAAAATCGCGGTCGTCACCTGAGCCGTTCGGGCCGGATGTTACTACCTTGAACAATGCAGTGTCTAAAGAGTACAATAGACCCATACTCGACTCCTCGGAGGGTGCGAAGTCATGCCAACACCTTTTTTGAGTTCTGAAGAGTACGACGAGAGAGCGCATCAACTGTACAACGAAGGACAGTATGACGAAGCTCTGGACGTACTTAGAGAGGGACTCGGTCTCTATCCGAACTCTGTGGAGCTCCACATTGGGGTTGGCTATGCCCACCACGCCCGCGAGGAGTTCGCGTGGGCCCGACGCAGCTTCGAGGAAGCGCTCGTCCTCGATCCGGACCACGAGGACGCGCTCGCCGGACTCGGTGAGACCCTTCTAAAGTTCGGCCAGCAGGAGCAGGCGCTCCGCAGCTTCCGCCATACCTTGGAATTGGGATACCAGGATGACGTCGAGCTGATGCTCCAAATCGGACGCGCGCTTTTCCGCGAAGGCCTGATCGACGAATCCAAGCAGTTCTTCGAGATCGCGGCACAGCAGACGCCCGACGCGGCGGAGGCCGTGTCTTGCATCGGCTACGCCGAGCACAGGATGGGAAATGACGACACGGCAATTTCGACGCTCCGTCGCGCCTTACAGATGGATCCCGATCACACCGAAGCGCGGATATACCTCGGCAACATCTTCTACGATCGCGGCGATTACGAGGCTGCGCTCTATCATCTCGACCGCTCGACCCCCGAGGACCACTGGGACGAGCTGGGCATCTGGAGACTGATCGAGCTGAAGAAGATGATCTATCGCCTGCGCGACAACGATCCGGAGCTGCGTCCGTGGGAGGACAGGCTGCGCGATCTGGCAGGCGATCTCGACGATATCGACGAGATGCTGGCGGAGATCGAGGCGAAGTTCATCGACGCAACTCAATCCGAGGCGAAGGGCCAGCTCGAACTGTTCGGCGCGCTCCTTTCCAGCTTCGCCGACGTGAAGTCGACGCCCGACTCCCACCGCATCAAGCTCGACGATGGCAATACATTTGAAGGGACGTGGGAAGAAATCGTCAAGAAGATGCGCGATGCCAATTGCCTCAAAGAGACGCCAAAACCGGAGCAGGATGCGGAGAGCTTCATTCGACGTAGTGCGGATGCAGGGCTTCTGCGCATCCTGAGATGAGTCCACAGAACTCGCAGTCGGCGCTTGCAGCATTGAATGGGGTTCGCCCCGTTCTCACTCACTTCGAGACACCACGCACCGCGGAAGATCTTGCCGCCGACATCATCGATCTCTGGACGGGTGCCGAAAGCGCGCTCCAGGCGCTCGTCGGCAATTCCTCAGTCGCCGGACAACAGCTGGTTCGCGCGGCGCGCCAGGCCGAGCTGATCACGATCGAGCAGGCGCACGCGCTGCTGGAGTTTCTCGCCGCCCGCGACCGGGCCAATCGCACCAGCTACAAACCGACGCAGGCCGATGGCGACGCCGCGGTCGATGGATTCAAGGCGCTCGAGGCGGCGCTCACGGGCGCCGCGCCGGTGAAGCCCGCGGCGCCGACGAGTCCGATTCAGGCGGCGTACACTCCGCGCAAATCGGTTCCGGCGCAGCCATCAAGGCCGCTACCACCGCCGCAGCCGGCTTCACCGTACGCACCTCCGTCCTCGGGCGGCGGCTACCGACAGCCTCCTGCCTACGCAGGCCGGAGGATGGCCGGCCCCCCCACAATAGAGCTCCCGGGGTCTTTCGCGTCCGAGGGAGCGTCAGGCGGAGGCGGAAGTACGGGCGCAAGTACGGGCGCAAGTAGGGGCGGAAGTGGAGGCGGCGGAGTTGGGCGCACTGCCGTCCAGCAAGCGCTGGCTGCGGCAGACTCGGGTGGCCGCCGCTGGCCAAGGCTCTCAATGCCAGTGTGGATCGCGATTGCAGTCATCGTCCTGCTGGTCGGCGGAGGATATTTCCTTTTCGGGCGCGGCACGAGCGGCAGCGGATTGACCGCCGGCATCGATGCCATGCAGAACGGCCAGCGTGAAAGAGCGCGCGGCGAATTCGCCAAGGCGGCGAACGACGACCCCAAGGCGCCGACGCCCCACGTCTTCCTCGCCAGACTCGCGCGTGAAGAGGGCGACCTCGCCACCGCGCGGGCGCAGCTCGACACCGCTCTGAGGCTGGATCCAAAGAACGCGGTCGGGCTACGCGAGATGGGACTCGTTCTCTTCGCCAGCCGTCAGTACGACCTCGCTCGCCGATTCTTCGTGCGCGCGGTGCAGACCAATCCCCAGGATCGCGCTTCACAGGGCTACCTCGGCTGCGCCATGATGCGGCTCAATCGCGTGCCGGAAGGAACGAAGTGGATCAGCGGTGCCGGCACCGGCCCGTGGCAGGCGTGCCTGCAACCGGCGACGACGACTACCGCACCGCCGCCCTTGTGATCGAATTCAAGAACGTCGGGAAGATTTACAAATCACTCCTCGGCAACTCTGTCAAAGCGGTCGAGGAGTTTTCGTTGACGGTCGTCGAGGGCGAGATACTCGGTATCGCTGGACCGAACGGCGCCGGCAAGACCACGCTCATCGCGATGATGCTCGGCTACCTGCGTCCGACGACCGGGACTGTCGAGATCAACGGAGTGCCGGCACGGCAGCACATAGAGCGGAACGGAATCGGATACCTCTCGGAGCTGATCGCCATCAACCCGAAGTGGCGTGCCCGGACCGCGCTGGTGCGTTACGCGACGCTGGCCGGAATATCCCACGCGGAGATTCCGCAACGGGTGGGCTACGTCATCGACCTGCTCGGACTCGCCGAGCACCGCGACAAGAAGGTGAAGGCGCTGTCGAAGGGAAACCTCCAGCGCCTGGGCCTCGCGCAGGCGCTCCTCCGCGACGAGCAGATCTTGGTTCTCGACGAGCCCACACACGGCCTGGACCCGATATGGACGCAGCGCTTTCGCGACATCGTCGACGAGCTGCGACGCCCCGAACGCACGATACTCATCGCCTCGCACAATCTCGATGAGCTGCAGCGACTGGCGGATCGCGTCGCGATCATCGATCGCGGGCGGCTGCAGCGCGTGGTCAGCACCGGTTACGAGAACGCGGCTCCGGCGGCGGCGACGCGATTCAGAGTGACTCTCGCCGGCGGGCACGATCTCATTCGCGCCGTATTCCCCCAGGCGGAGGATGCCGGCCGCGGCGAATATGACGTGACGGTGCACAGTATCAAGGAGCTCAACGCGGCGCTCGCCGATCTGATCGGCAGGGGAGCGCTCGTCGCGAGCGTTGTCCCCGAGAGGTCGGTGCTGGAGCAGCAATTCAGGGAAGCCGTGGGAGAGTCGCAATGAGCCGCAGTAGCAGCCTGGCGAGATACTCGCTCTGGCAGTTCCGCGATTTCGTGGTCGAGCGGGGAGTAGCGATTCTCATCATCGGCTTTCTGTGGGGCTACGTATTGATCGAGCCGCTGCGGCGCTCAATGGGGCCGGCATGGAATGGCCCTCAAGGCACGACGGTGTTTGGCATTGCGCTTCAGGTCTCGAGCGCGATCGTATCGGTCTCGGTTCTCATAGCGCTCAACGGTATTGTCTCCACCGATCGCAAGTTGGGCTACTACCGCTTCTTGTTCTCGAAGCCGGTAAATCATGTTCTCTATTACACCCAGCTCTTTTTCGTCTATATGGTTGGCGTCGTCGCGTCGATGTTCGTGCTCTCCAGCTTGCTTCACACGGTTCTCCCGACCTTCAGCATCCCGCATTTTCTGCTTTACACTGTGCTCGTCTACGTCGCGATGGGCGGAATCGGGTTTTTTCTCTCGGTGGCGACGCGTTACGATTGGCTGTCGCTCGCGGCGGTGTGGCTGGGTGCGCGGATGCTGCGCAGTCTGTACGGTCCGAGGAACGACTGGCGCAGCAAGGTCGTAGAGGTGCTGCCGCCCGTTCACAAACTCGATGAAGTGGCAAACTCGCTGATCGGGACAGGAACAGCGCACGCGACCGATGTATTGTGGCTGTTCGGCTACGGCGCTCTCTTTTTCGTGTTGGGGCTCGTCGTTCTGCGATGGGGATCCCTCGCTGACTAACGGAGAACGCGCCCTCATCCTCGTTCGGTCGTAATGGATTCAAACAGCATTCATCGCACGGTCCTCCCCAACGGGCTCACCGTTCTCGTGCAGGAGGACAGGTCGGCGCCCGTCGTCGCGATCGTGACCTACGTAAAAGCCGGATACTTCGACGAGACCGACGAGGAGAACGGACTCTCTCACGCCCTCGAGCACATGTACTTCAAGGGCACCGGGAAGCGCGGCGTCGGCGACATCGCCAAGGAGACCAAGGCGAGCGGCGGGTATCTGAACGC
>JAYWBE010000430.1:0-3076 GCA_043781715.1 Gemmatimonadaceae bacterium | reverse complement strand
GTGACGGCATCTACTTCGAGTTTGTCCACAACAGTGTCATCAGCGGCAATGTCAGTGAGCTGAACCTGCGCTACGGCCTGCACTTCATGTATTCGGATGACTGCCGGTATCTGCACAACACTTTCAGGAAAAACGGCTCTGGTGTGGCGGTGATGTTCACCAACCGTGTTGAGATGACGGGCAACCGATTCGAGGAAAACTGGGGCGGCGCCGCTTACGGGCTTCTCCTCAAGGAGATTGGAGACAGCAAGCTCGAGGGAAACGTGTTCTATCGGAATACCACTGGTCTGCTTGCCGACGGCGCTAACCGGCTCAAGGCGATCAGGAACGACTTCATCGATAACGGCTGGGCGGTGAAGCTCCAGGCGAGCACGCAGGATGGTACGTTCACCGGCAACAACTTCATCGGCAACACCTTCGATGTCTCAGCGAATAACAGCGAGACTACGACGACCTTTGCGCGGAACTACTGGGACAATTACCGAGGCTACGACCTGGATCACGACGGCTTCGGGGACGTTTTATATCACCCTGTGCGGCTCTTCTCGATGGTCGTCGCTCAGAACGGCCCGTCGATCATACTCCTCCGGAGTACGTTTGTGCGTCTGCTCGACTCGGCGGAGAGCATCATTCCGGCGCTGACGCCGGAAGCTCTCGCCGACCGCGAGCCCGCGATGAAGAGGGTCAAGTGATCGAGGCGCGCCACATCACGAAAACGTTCGGGACACTGCGCGTTCTGGACGACTTGTCCCTGAGCATTGGGCCGCGCAGGATCACAGGCCTCGTCGGACCTAATGCCGCGGGAAAGACAACGCTCGCGAAGATCATTCTCGGCCTCACGAAGGCGGATTCCGGCACGCTGGAGATCGACGGAACTCCGATCGGCGGGGACGATTCCTACCGTTCGCGAATTGGCTACATGCCGCAGATGGCGCGATTCCCGGAAAATCTTTCCGCGCGGGAGCTGTTCGAGATGCTGACCGATCTGCGTCGTCCAGCACGGCCGGTGGACGACGAGCTGGTCGAGCGCTTCAACTTTGCCGGGGCGCTCGACAAGCCCATTCGCATGCTCTCCGGCGGAACCCGTCAGAAAGTAAATGCCGTCATCGCGTTTCTCTTCCGGCCCGATCTGCTCATTCTCGACGAGCCGACCGCCGGCCTTGATCCCGTGTCCAGCGGCATCCTCAAGGACAAAATCTTCGCCGAAAAAGCGGCCGGGACAACATTTCTCCTGACGTCGCACATCATGAGCGAGCTCGACGAGCTCGCCGACGATGTCGCGTTCATCAATGAAGGCAAAGTCGCATTCGTGGGAGCCCTGGCCGAGATCAAGCGGGTCACGAGACAGTCCAATCTCGAGCGCGCCATCGCAGAGATGATGAAACGCGGAGCGGCAGCATGAAGGTGACGGCGAAGGTTGCGCGTTACGAGATTCGCGACGTGATCCGGAGCCGCTGGCTCATCGGCTATACGCTCTTTTTCCTCGTCATCACCGATGCTCTCTTCCGATTTGGCGGTGGCGGAGAGAAAGCACTGCTGAGTCTCGTGAACGTCGTGCTTTTTCTGATTCCGCTCGTCGCGATCGTGTTTTCAACTGTCTATCTGTATGCCGCGCGTGAATTCATCGAGCTGCTCCTGGCTCAGCCGATCAAGCGCCGGCAAGTGTTCGCCGGATTGTACATTGGGCTGACGCTTCCGCTGTCACTGAGCTTCGTAGCAGCGGTGTGCATTCCGTTCATATTGCACCGCGGCGTGGCGAACGCGCAGCCGGGGACATTCGCGGCGCTGCTTCTGGCAGGAATTGCGCTGACACTCATTTTTACAGCGCTGGCGTTCCTGATCGTCGCTCGCACCGAGGACAGGATCAAGGGACTGGGGTTGGCCGTGGCTTTGTGGCTATTCCTGGCGGTGCTCTACGACGGTCTCGTTCTGCTGCTCATTTCGATCATGGCCGACTATCCCATTGAGCGGCCGCTCATCGGCCTCATGCTCGCAAACCCGATGGACCTGGCGAGGGTGGCCCTGCTTCTGCAGTTTGACGTCGCCGCGCTTCTCGGATACACCGGCGCCGTCATGCAGAAATTCTTCGGCAGATCAATCGGCGTCGCGGTGACCTCACTGGCGCTTGCCGTCTGGGTATTCGCCCCACTCCTTGCCGGTATGCGGGCATTCCAGAAAAAGGATTTCTGATCCGCAAGATCTTTCTCGCGCGCGGACGATCACGCGCTCAACTTACCAACAGGATTGAAGCACTATGAAAAAGGAACTGATCCTCGTCGTGGCCATCGCATTTCTGGCGGCGTGCAGCAAGGGAAAAAAAGGCGGGACAGCCGATACATCTGGAGCCGCTGCCGCGACGACCGCTCCTGGAGGCGAGGTAAAGCCGGGCCCGGGCGGTAAGGTCATCGTCGTCCAGGAAACGAGTGATGAAAAGGGAAACTACTTCACGCCGAACGAGATCGAAGCACACAAGGGAGACGTGCTTCGGTTCACGCTCAAGGTGGGCGTCCACAATGTGCATTTCCTCCCGGATTCGAATCCGGGAAAAACGGGACTTCCTCCCGCGAGCGAGCTGCTACAGCTACCAGGGCAGACTCTCGACATTCCCGTCAACTTCGCTGCCGGAGACTATTACTTCCAGTGCGATCCGCACGCCGCGCTCGGCATGAAAGGGCACCTGAAAGTCGAAGACGAAAGCCACTGACGTGGACTGGTTCGTAAGACGTTTCATAAAGTCGGCGCTGGCTTGGCTCGGCCTGGGTGTCACTCTGGGTGTCGCAATGGCCGCGCAGCCCTTGTGGATCATTTACCGCCCGGCGCACGTGCACATGAATCTCCTCGGATTCGTCACGATGATGATCTTCGGAGTGGGATACCACGTCGTGCCGCGCTTCTTCGGCCACCCGCTACACAGCAAGAGGCTCGCTGGCGCCCACTGGTGGCTCTCGAACGTTGGGCTGGCATTGATGGTCGTAGGATTCTTCATGGCGCCACATGTTGGAGAACGGAGCGTCCACGTCCTCGCAACAGGGGGCGTGCTCAGCGCCCTCGGCGCTTTCGCGTTCATCTTCAACAT
>JAYWBE010000429.1:0-3081 GCA_043781715.1 Gemmatimonadaceae bacterium | reverse complement strand
CCCGTGCAGTCAGCTGCGGATCGTCCGCGCGCACGGTGCCAAGTCCGACCGCGATGGCATCGACGTTCGCGCGGAGCCGCTGAACCTCCTTTCGAGACAGCTCGTTGCTGATCCAGCGTCGCTCCCCGCTGGGATCATTCATCTTCCCGTCGCTCGAGAGCGCAAGCTTGAGCGTCACCCAGGGTCTCGTTGGATTGGTGGCGGCGAAAAAGAATGGCGCATTGAGCTCCAGCGCCGCGATCGCTTCGACGGAAAAGTCGACCTGAACGCCGTAGTCGGCCAAGTGGCGCGCACCGCCACCCGCGAGTGCGGTGGGGTCAGCGGCCGCGATCACGACCCGCTTCACGCGAGCCTCGAGAATCGCCTCGGTGCAAGGCGGCTGCTTTCCGAAGTGGTTGCATGGCTCGAGGGTGACGTACACGGTCGAGCCGCGGGCACGATCGCCCGCCGCTTTGAGCGCCACTAGTTCGGCGTGCGCGTCACCATGGCGCGCGTGGTACCCTTCGCCGACGACGACGCCGTCGCGAACGACAACAGCGCCGACCATAGGGTTCGGCGCTGTCTGACCCCACCCTTGCTGGGCGAGGACGAGCGCGCGACGCATGTACTCTGCGTCGCGCTCGTCGTTAGAACCCGAATCGAGCTCCGACCGATCCGTAGATTCTGGAATCGGCTGGCTGCTTGCCATTGAATTTGTTGTAAGTGTTGATCGTGCCACCAGATACCTGTCCAATTTCGCCGGTCAGCTTGAAAAGCAGAAGGTTCATCGACAAATCAGCAAAGACATTCGTGCGGGTGATGCTCTGCGAGAGCGAGACCGGCCCAGCGTTGGCCGCGGGGGATAGCGCCCGTGCGGCAACGTGAGCACTAATATCCGTGGAAGACTCGTATTTGTCCTGACCGAAGCCGGCGGCAAGCCCGAACAACAGCAGGCCCTTGCTCGCGACAACACGCCAGGCAGTCGTCTTCAGGCTGAGGTTGTTGACGTACAGCGAGTCATTGCCGCTGTTAGCCGCAAGGTTAACAGTTGGCAGATCGCGGCGAACGTAACTCACCGAGACGCCGGGGACCAGCAGCGATTCCTGAAGGATTCCGACGCGCGCGCCGTAGCCAAGCTTGAGCGAGCCATTGGGGACTTTGATGCTCACTCCGCTGTTGTTGAACTCTGGCAGGTATGCGGCGCTCACCAAAAGGTCTACTCCGCCAACGTTGGTTATGGCTAGCGGAAGGCCCTTGAAGATGCCGATCGCGAGCTCAGCGGTCGGCATGGGTAGGATCTGAGTTTTGGTGTCGTAAGGTGTGCTGTTCGTCGCTCCGGTCACCGCTGGCGTGACATTCTGAACCTGCGGGAGACTTCCCTGAACCGCGTTAATTCGGAAGCCAGCAGAAAAGTGTCCGAGGCCACCCAAGCTTCCCGCCTGGCCGAGAGTTGCGTTGCCGCCCGCGATGCTCGTGGCCAGCTGTGGGGCCATGTACTGGAAGAGATCGATCGCCTTCTGACATGCATCCTGCGAAGCGCGAGTCTGATCTGGAACTCCCAGACCGTTGACTGTGCCTGGCGGGCAATTCTTCGTGTCGACACCCTGAGCATTCACGGACGTGGCTGTAAGCACGACTGCTGCGAACGAAACGAACAAACGACCTTTCATCTATAAGTTCCTCAAGAAAGTATGACTGCGCCGTAGCCAGGTTTGAGCGAGCCGATCTTCCAGCCCGCCAATCCAGCCGCGGATGCCGCCGACAACACTGCCTTTAGATCGGACGGCGCGCAGATGACGACCATTCCTACACCCATGTTGAACGTTCGGTACATCTCCGCGGGTTCAACTGACCCCGCGTCCATCAAAACCCTGAAGACATTCGGTGTTTTCCAGCTCGAGACATCTATTACTGCGTCCAGCGTTTGCGGCAAAGGGCGATCGAGATTCTCCAGCAATCCACCGCCCGTGATGTGCGCCATCGCGTGAACCCGATCGAGCACCGGTTTGAGCGCTGGCAAATACGACCGGTGCTCGGCAAGAAGGACATCCGCGACATTCCCACCACCACCGGGAAACTCATCACCCATTCCCAGCCTCAATCTTTCGGATATGATCTTCCGCGCGAGCGAGTATCCGTTTGTGTGCAATCCCGAGCTCGGAAGACCGATCAGGACATCATCGGCCCGCACCCGATGCGGGCCGAGAATGCGATCTTCTTCCACATATCCGACGATGAAGCCCGCCAAATCGTAATCCGGCGGGGTGTACAAACCGGGCATTTCGGCGGTTTCCCCGCCTATTAGCGCACAACCGTTGTCCCGGCAGCCGGTGGCAACCCCCGCCACGATGGCTTCGACTACCGCAGGGTCAAGTTTTCCAAAGGCGACATAGTCCAGGAAGAAGGCCGGGAGCGCGCCCTGCACGAGGATGTCGTTGACGCAATGGTTGACGAGGTCGCGGCCAATCGTGTCGTGCCGGCCAGCCTCTATCGCGACCTTGATCTTGGTGCCCACCCCATCGGCGCTCGAAACGAGAACAGGCTTCTCGAGATTCGGAGGAATGCGGAACATTCCACCGAAGCCACCGAAGCCGCCTACGACACCTTTGGTGAATGTAGATTCGACGAGCTTCCTGATCCGAATCTTTGCCGTATTGGACGCATCGATATCGACTCCGGCGCTTCCGTAGCGAAGCGCATCATCGCTCACGCGGGCAGCTCCTCCTCGAACGCCACGAGCCGCCGCATTTCGCGCATGCGCTGATCGATCTCGGCGCGGGTCACGGTCATGAGCCGCTCGATCGAGAATTTCTCCACAGCGAACGAGCCCATCACCGAGCCGTAGATGACGGCCCGCCGCATGTTGGCGTCGCTCAGATCGCCGGTCGCGGCGAGATAGCCGATGAATCCTCCCGCGAACGCATCGCCCGCGCCCGTAGGATCGAACACGTTTTCCAGCGGAAACGCTGGCGCGAAGAAGATGGACTTTTCGGTGAACATGAATGCACCGTGCTCGCCCTTCTTGATTATGACGTGTCGTGGTCCGCGCGCCATGATCCACTGCGCCGCCTGAACGAGATTCGCTTTTTCCGTCAGCTGGCG
>JAYWBE010000428.1:0-9373 GCA_043781715.1 Gemmatimonadaceae bacterium | reverse complement strand
CCGTTCTATCGCTGGTCTGAGTGTTCTAGATCCGTGGCGGTAGCATTCCTCGCACCCGAGACGGCGAGGTTCAAGTTCGCTATAGAGGGTAGCTCCGTGCCGTCGAGCTTGAAAGCCAACCGCTCCCTGCTTCGGTCCTCAAGATAGCCAGACCGCGCGCATCGCCCCGACGCTACAGCTATTGCGGGACCGTCCGCCCCTTGCGAATATATCGTTAGCTGTGCTAACGATCTCCCCATCAGCGGAGTGCTCCATGACCACTACAGACGCAGTCTCGCTCTCGCGCATCAAGCAGATCGCCATCCCCGTGCACGCCCTCGACAAGGCCAAAGCATTCTACCGCGACACGCTAGGAATGCGGCACCTATTCGACGCGCCCCCAGCCCTTTCATTCTTCGATTGCGGCGGCGTGCAATTGATGCTGGCCGGACCTGAAGCCCAGGGTAAGGACGGAGACCAGCAGCACCCCGTTCTGTTCTACGACGTCAGCGACATCAAAAAGACGCACGCCCGGATCAAATCTTCCGGCGCAAAAGGTCTCGAGGAGCCTCGCATGATCACCCGGATGAATGGACGCGAGATCTGGATCTCCTCCGTATCCGACGGACAGGGAAACGTCGTCGGCCTGATGTGCGACGTCCCGGCCGCGTGACGAAGGGTCACGAGCCCGAGGAACTTGCCGACCAGCTCCATTCGGCGGCGATCCATCTCCTGCGCCAGCTGCGAAAGGAAGATGACGCCAGCGGACTTTCGGCCCCCCGACTTTCGGCCCTCTCTGTCGTCGTCTTCGGCGGACCTCTCACCCTCGGTGAGCTCGCGCGCGCGGAACAGGTAAAACCGCCGACGATGACCCGGATCGTGTCGGGCCTCGAGAAGGATGGTCTCGTAAAACGGAAAGGCGACCCGCGCGACAGAAGACTGACGCACATCGAGGCGACACCGAAAGGCCATAAGGCTTTGGCAGCCGGACGCGCTCGCCGCGTCAAAAAGTTGGCGAGCGCCGTGCGCCAGCTGGAACGGAAGGAGCTGGCGGAGCTCCGCCGAGGGGTTCAGCTTGTGAGAGATGTGGTCGCGAGCATGCGTGGCAAGCCGGCCTGATCTAGCGAGGAATGAACATGAGTCGCCCCCAATCCGATTTCGATGCGCTGCGGGAAGACCTGGGCTCAGCTCAAGCGCGCAGTCGACACTTTCCGCCCGGGCCGCCGTAGGGCCTGAATCGACCGGCTGGTAAACAATTTTTACCTCGCCAGTGCCTAATTCCATAGCTTTACGCTCCCTGCGCAGGCAGTCTTTCTCCTTCCCAACCACATGAGAACCACCCTCCTGAGGACTACAGCTCTACTCGCCGCGTCCATGATTGCGCGCCCGGCGGCCGCTCAACAGGCCGCAACCGCTCCTTCCGAGGCCGGAGCACCGCCGAGCTGGGACGTGCTGATGCGCGGTCGAACGCACACTCCGACTCCGACGACTGCCGCCATCACATCGGCCGACCTGAAAACTCGCCTTTACATCTTCGCCGACGATTCGATGCAGGGTCGTCTCCTCGCGACGCCAGGCAACGTGAAGGCCGTCGAGTACATCGCGGGTGAAGTGAAGCGGATGGGCCTCGTTCCGATGGGCGACAACGGCACCTACTTCCAGGCGGTCAACGTCGTCGATCGCAAGTTCGACCCGGCCAGCAAGCTGGTCGTCGGCACAACCGAGTTCGCCCCGTGGACAGATTTTGCACTCCGTGATCAGGGGTCAGGTGCCCGGAGCCTTAACGGAGTGCAGGCGATCTTTGGCGGAACGTGGGGCGATTCTGCTTCGCTCATCGATCCTGCGGCGAGCGCGGGAAAGCTCGTGGTCCTGAGAGTCAATCCCGCCGGTGTTACGCAGGGTTCGGGCGGCGGCGTCAACCGCGGCATCGCAACGCGTCACTTCGCAAACGCGGCCGGTATCGCCGTCGCTAGTCTCGAAGCTATGCCTGCCCAGATGATTCAGATCTTTCAGCAGCCGAACCAGTTGCTCAAGGAAGATCGTGATCCCGAGCTGCCTTCGTTCCTTTACATCAGCAAGGGCGTCGCGGACGCGTTGCTCGGCGCCAACATCGACAGCGCGAGGGTCGGCGCGGTCGGATCGACCGTGACATCGACGCCCCGCTTCCTGGAGTCCCCGACTGAGTATCCGGCCCGAAACGTCGTGGCGCTCATCCGTGGCAGCGACCCGAAGCTGCGCGACGAGTACGTCGCGATCGGTGCGCACAACGATCACATCGGCTGGAGCACGCGTCCGGTCGCGCACGATTCCATCTATGTCGTCAACCATCTCTTCCGCACGGGCGGCGCGGACGATCGTCCACCGCAGCTCGATGCCGCACAGCAGGCGCAGGTCAACGCGCTGATAGCCGACATCAGGAAGCGCTCGAACGGTACCTCAGCGCGGCCGGATTCGATTTACAACGGCGCCGACGACGACGGCTCGGGCAGCGTCAGCACGCTCGAGATCGCGCAGTATTTCGCGGCGCAGAAGGTGAAGCCCAAGCGGTCGCTGCTGTTCGTGTGGCACGTCGGTGAGGAAGCCGGTCTCTATGGCTCGGAGTGGTACACAGATCATCCGACGGTACCGCGCGAGGCGATCGTCGCGCAGCTCAACATGGACATGATTGGTCGCGGGGCGGCCGCCGACAACACCGGAATAACCAAGGAAGGCAGGCGGTACCACGGCAATCCCGACTACGTACAGCTGGTTGGATCGCGGCGACTGTCCACCGAGCTCGGCGATCTCGCTGAGACCGTGAATCACGGCGAGAAGCATCCGCTGGCGTTCGACTATGCGATGGATGCGAACGGGCATCCGCAGAACATCTATTGCCGCAGCGATCACTACGAGTATGCGCGCTACGGCATTCCCATCATCTTCTTCACGACGGGCGGACACGCCGATTACCATCAGGTAACCGACGAGGCGCAATACATCGACTACGATCGCATGGCGCGGGTATCACAGTTCGTTGCGGATCTCGCCACGAAGGTCGCGAACCTCGATCATCGTCCGAACGTCGACAAGCCCAAGCCCGATCCGCACGGACAGTGCGTACAGTAGGCCAGCCTTTTTTCACGAGCAACCGCACCCTCGTGCTCTCGCAGACACCGGGGTGAAAAAGCCTGACGCCGGAGCCGTCGGTTGTGCTGGCCCGACTTTCGCCTAGCTGACGCGGCGAGTTTATCACAACGTCCGTCCAAGGATACATAAACCCATATGAGTTTATTGGTTGCGGCCTTCCGCCCAGCGCGCCAGCGAGCGGCTGTTGCAGGTCTACTGTCGGGGCTCGTCCTTTTGGCGGGCTGCTCGCGCGGCGAGTCCGCAAGCGGGGCCAAGAATGAAAATCCCCAGACGTGGGCGCCGGACAAGCTCGCGTCGGTCCAGGGCGTTCCGGCCAGCGAAATCGAAGCGCTGATTCAGAAGAAGCTGGATGGTCCGAAGCTGGACCGGATCGACGATGACCAGTGGGGTCACACGAAGCGCCTCTACAAGATCTACGGAAGCAATCCGCTCTGGCTCACCAGCAACGGGCTCCACCAGAAGCGCACAAAAGCACTGACCGATGCAATCCTGGCAGCCAACACCGACGGCATGCGGCTCGACGACTATCCAGTCGGCGCGCTCGCACAGGCGATCGGCGCGCTCAAGGAGACCAACACTCCGACCGCCGAGCAGCTCGCGACCGCGGACGTCATTCTCACGGCCTCCTACACGTCCCTTGGTGAGGATCTCCTCACGGGTCAGGTGGATCCGCGCACCGTGGCGCAGGCGTGGCACGTCAATCCTGAAGAGGACAATATCGACAGCGCTCTCGTCAGAAATCTGCGGTACGAGCGGCTCGACAAAGCTCTGGCGACGATGCGTCCGACCGACGACGACTACGCCGGCTTGAGCAAGCAGCTACAGAACTATCGTCTCATCGTCGCAAAGGGCGGCTGGCAGCCGGTTCCGGCGACTGAGAATCTGAAACCAGGATCGCCCGCGAATCCAGCGGTGTTGGCCGCGGTGCGCAACAGGCTCGCGGTCGAGGGAATTGTTCCCGCGAGCGGCGCCAACAAGGCGTCCATGATTCCGTCGTTCCAGGGCGCGAGTAAATCGCCTGCGGGCACGTACGATAGTGATCTGGCGGCCGCTGTCGCCCTCTTTCAGGCGCGTCACGGCATCAACGTCGACAGCTCCCTGGGCAAGGAGACGATCGAGTCCATGAATGTCCCGGCGAGCTACAGGCTCGGCGAGATCGCGGCGAACATGGAGCGGTACCGTTGGCTCCCGAGAAGTTTTGGGTCACGCTACATCTTCGTGAACGTTTCGGCGTTCAAGCTCGAGGCGTACGACAACGGTCAGAAAACGCTCGAGATGAAAGTCATCGTCGGCCAGGAATACCAGGACAAGGCCACTCCGGTTTTCGCCGACTCGCTGGAGACGGTCGTGTTTCGCCCATACTGGAACGTGCCGCCCGATATCGCGGCGAAAGAGATTTTCCCAAAAGGCGCCGCCTACATGGCGCGCGAGAACATGGAGACCTACCAGGAGAATGGTCAGACGCGCGTTCGCCAGCGTCCCGGGCCCAAGAACGCCCTCGGTTTCGTGAAATTCCTCTTCCCGAACGACTTCAACATCTACCTGCACGACACGCCGAACCACGAGCTGTTCAAGGAGGACGTGCGCGCGTTCAGTCACGGCTGCATACGGGTGGAAAAGCCGGCCGAGCTGGCGCAGTGGGTTCTGGGATGGCCCGCGGACAAAGTGCAGGAGGAGATGGATAACCCGCCCGACAACAAGTCGGTGAAGGTGCCGAACAAGATTCCGGTCTTCATCACCTACTTCACGACCTACATCAACAACGGTCAGCTGTACTTCGGAAACGACCTTTACAATCGTGATGACAAGCTCGTGCCTATCGTGATGTCGGGTGCGATGCCGAGCAAGGAAATCGTGGACGCGATTCAGGCGCTGCGCAGGATCGCCAGCACCTGAGCTACGACCAGCCGCCGCGTAGCTTTCCTACAAATCGGTTTGCTGGCGACCTTGTTGCGTTGATAACGCCACCCGATGCCCATCACCTACACGATCTCACTCGAAGAGCGGCTGATAAAGGCGACCGCGACCGGAGTCATCCGCGTGGACGATCTGAACCCCTTCCTGGACGCACTGCTCGCGGACCCCGATCTCGGGCCCGGCTTGCGCGCGCTGTACGACGCAAGTGATGCCCAGCCTGATATCACGATCCTTCAATTGGCGGACGTCGCGCGCAAAGTGCTGCAGCTCATCAACCGCGGCCTGGGGCGGATCGCGCTCGTAGCCCACTCGAGAGCGACCTACCGGGTGTCGAAAACCTTTTCCGTCCTCGCGCGCGCGCTGGGAATCGATGTCAAAGTATTCACGGAGCTTCGCGCAGCTGAAGCGTGGCTTGATTCGTCGACCGGAAGCTCCGACACCGGAAAAACGCCGAGGCCTCGCTAGCGCTCGATCGCGTAAGGCGACGGGTCGACGCGGCTGCCGGTCTCCCCATCGAAGATGTGTACGCCTTCAGGGCGCACCCGAATCGAGACGATGTCGCCGGGCTTGATCAGCTCTTGCGGGGGAGCGACCGCCACCAACCGATCCCCACTCGAGAGCGTCACGTAGACGATCTGCTCGTTCCCCATCGGCTCGACGACGCCCACTTCGGCCTTCGGTCTGTTTTCGCCATCGCCGCTGACCTCGATGTGCTGTGGGCGCACACCGAGGAAGACGCGGCCGCGGGATTCACCGTCGCAGGGAACGTCGAGCGTCAGATCTATCCCTTTGAACGTGCACATCCCCATCCGACCGGCAGCGCCCTCCGGGCGCTGAATCACTCCCTCGATGAAGTTCATTGCCGGGCTGCCGATGAATCCGGCGACGAATTTGTTGGCGGGCCGGTGGTAGAGCTCCATTGGTGTCGCGATCTGCTGGAGCACTCCTTCCTTAAGCACCGCGATGCGGTCGCCCAGAGTGAGAGCCTCCGACTGGTCGTGCGTGACGTAGACCATCGTCGCGCCGAGCTTGCGATGCAGCCGCGCGAGCTCGACGCGCGTCTCGACGCGGAGCTGCGCATCGAGATTGGATAGCGGCTCGTCGAATAGAAATGCCAGCGGCTCGCGCACGATCGCTCGCCCAAGCGCGACGCGCTGGCGCTGCCCGCCCGAGAGCTGCGCTGGTTTCCGGTCCAGCAGCGCCTCGAGGCCGAGCGATGCGGCAATCGCGTCGACGCGCTCCGCGATAACGGCAGGCGCCTGTTTCCTGATACTGAGCCCGAATCCGAGATTCTGGCGCACGGTCATGTGCGGGTAGAGCGCGTAGTTCTGGAAGACCATGGCGATGTCGCGCTGCTGCGGTGGAAGGTCCGTGACATCGCGCTCGCCGATGCGAATCACGCCATCGCTGACACGCTCGAGGCCGGCCATGAGTCTCAGCACGGTCGATTTGCCGCTGCCCGACGGACCGACGAGCACTAGCAGCTCCCCATCAGCCGCCTCGAGGCTCAGGTCGTGCGCGGCGACGTAGCCGTTCGGGTAAACCTTGTCGACGTGCTCCAAAGCTATTCGGGCCATCGGTGATTCTCCTGGCGTTCCGTTTCCAAACTACAACTGAACGGGATCCGAGATGTCAGAGGCGCAGATGTCTGTCAACAGTCACGACCCGCCGACCGCACTTTGCGCGATACCGTGCGAGCGCCATCGTGCTTTGATCGCTGCCGAGTACGGGCGGAGAGCGTTGACCAACAACTGACATCTGTGCTTCTCAGATCTCGGATCGCGTTCAGTTCAGTTCAGTTTAATTCAGTTCAATTCAGTTCAGTTCTCATCCCTTTACCGCTCCAGCCGTAAGTCCCTGAACGATCCGCCGCTGGAAAATCAAAACCATTGCAGCTACTGGCGCGGTCGCGACAACGGCGGCCGCGAGAATCTCCCCCCAAGGCACCTGATACTGTCCGCGGAAGAGCGCGATCGCCACCGGCACCGTCTGCCGCTCTGGCCCGAGCGTGAACGAGAGGGCGAACAGGAACTCGTTCCAGCAGTAGATGAAAGTCAGAATTCCAGTCGTCGCCAGGCTCGGCACGGCGAGTGGCAGCAGAATCTTCGTGAAGCTCTGTACTCGCGTGGCGCCGTCCACGTGCGCTGCCTCTTCGAGATCCTTGGGGATCTGTCTGATCGATCCGGTCAGAACCCACACCGTGAGCGGCATCGCAAACGTCATGTACGGCATGATGAGGCCGGGATACGTGTCGATCAGGTGGAGCGATCTCAGCAGCAGGTAGAGCGGGCTCACGATCGAGATCTGCGGGAACATCGTTACCGCGAGGATGAACCCCATGATCGCAGCTTTGCCCCGGAATTCGATTCTGGCGAGAGCGTAGGCGGCGAGCGTCCCGACGATCAGGCAGAAAATTGTCGTCGTTCCCGCGACGACCAGCGAGTTGCGGATCGGCGTAATGAAATCACGCTCAGTGAACAGCGCCCGGTAGTGATCGAAGATGATGTGCTGGGGCCACAGCGACGGATCGCGAAAGAGTGCGGCATCGGACGTGAGCGATGCGACGATCCCCCAGTAGAACGGGAAAAGCGTGAACAGCATCAGCACGACGAGCGCCGCGCCGAACAACCAGCGTTGCCAGTGAATGCCGCGTGTAGTCATTCCTCTCCCCCGAGTCGCACGCCCAGTCCACGCACGTAAAACATCGCGAGGCCGAACGTGATCGCAAAGATCACGACCGAGAGCGCGGAGCCGTAGCCGAAGCGCAGATTCTGGAGCAGCGCGTTGAAGGTGTAGAGCGCCACCGGCTCGGTGGATGTGCCGGGCCCTCCGCCCGTGAGCACGTAGATCAGATCGAATACGCGAAATCCGTCGAGCGTTCTGAAGATCAGCGTCACGAGAATCGCCGGCTTGAGCAGCGGGAGCGTGATGTGGCGGAGCTGCCACCACGCGTTGGCGCCATCGACCGCTGCGGCCTCATAAAGAGTCAGGTCGATATTCTGTAGTCCCGCCAGAAGGAGCAGCGCGACGAAAGGAGTCGTCTTCCAGACGTCCGCGAGAATCACCGGCACCCACGCCGTGGATGCCTGGATGAACCAGACCATTGGCTGCTTCAGGATTCCCGCGTCGACCAGAAGCGCGTTGGCGATTCCGCCCTGCGATTCGAAGATGAATCGCCAGAGGAGCGCGGCCACGACTGTTGGAATCGCCCACGGCACCAGTACCGCCGCGCGCACGAATCCGCGTCCACGAAACACGCGATTCATCGCGAGGGCGAGGAAGAGTCCGATCACGAGCTCCAGTGAAATCGAGACAACGGTGAAGAACGCGGTGTGACCGAGCGCCGCCCAGAAGCGCGGATCCTTTGCGATCTCGATGTAATTCGCGAGCCCGACGAACGGCTTGCCGAGCCACGGCATCCTCAGCTCGTGGAGGTGCAGCGATTCCCAGAATGTCCAGCCGAGGGGAAAGATCGCGATGAGGGCGATGACGGCGAGCGCTGGCGCGACGAGTGACCAGCCGAGCCGAGCGTCGTGTCCGAGGCGCGAGATCTTTTTCATGGCGCCGATTCTTTTACGGCGCCCGTCATCAACTTTCGCATCCCCGTCCGCTCGATGAGCGCATTGATGCGCGCTGCCGCCGAGTTGAGCGCTTCCCTCGGCTCCACCTGCCGCACGAGGGCGCGATGCAATTCGATCTGAAGAATCTCGGAGAGCTCCGTGTAGATCGGAGTTACGGGCCGAGGCGTCGCGCTTTCGATTGCCCGCCGGGCGTTGTCGAGCGGGATCGCGATTGCGCTGCGGAGACGCGCGTCGTTATACAGCGCGGGCCGCGTCGGGTATTGTCCCACCGCCTGCGCGCGCTCGAGCATTTGCTCCGGCGCGGTGAGATAGGCGATGAGCTTGTAGGCAGCGTCGGGGTGGTCGGTGTATGCGTTGATCGCGAGCTGCGCGCCGCCAAGTGCCGCGGTGGAGTGTCCGTTGGGAGCAGCTCCCGACGCCGGCATCGGTGAGACGGCAAACTTTCCGGCGACTTTGGATTGCCCGGTGTCGCTCATCGCGGCGACCGGGTACGGCCAGTTGCGCATGAAGACCGCGTTTCCATTCTGGAATGCGAAGCGCGCTTCCTCCTCGTGCCAGGTGAGGACGTCGAGCGGAGCGACATTCGTCTTGTATAGCTCGTCGCGCATGAACTCGAGCGCGCGCACCGCCTCGGGCCGATTCACTACGACCTCGCCCTTGTCGTCGATGATGCGGCCGCCGAACGCTCCCAGATATTCCACAAAGCCAGTGATCAACCCTTCGTAGCGCGCGCCCTGCCAGACGATTCCATAGCGGGGTCCGCCGCGACG
>JAYWBE010000427.1:0-3093 GCA_043781715.1 Gemmatimonadaceae bacterium | reverse complement strand
CCGCTCCGATTCGGGTGGATCTCTCTCTCGCGAGCAGAAGCTCGAGCTGTACTACTACATGCGGCTGACGCGCTCACTGGAAGAGCGGTTGGTCAATCTCTATCGGCAGACCAAGGTCGTGGGCGGACTTTTCCGCTCGCTGGGCCAGGAAGCGGACGCGGTCGGCAGCGCGTACGCTCTCGATCGCTCGAAGGGCGATGTGCTGTCGCCTCTCATCAGGAACCTCGGGTCGATGCTCGTGCAGGGCGCGAAGCCCAACGAGATCGTCAAGCAGTACATGGCCAAGGGCGATTCGCCGACGCGCGGGCGCGAGCTGAATATCCACTACGGCGATCTCGTGCGTGGATTCATTGGCCAGATATCGCACCTGGGCGACATGGTTCCTGTGATGGCGGGCGTAACGCTTTCGTTCAAGCTGAGGAAAGAGAATCGCGTTGGCCTCGTGTACGTCGGCGATGGCGCCACATCGACGGGGGCTTTTCACGAGGGAATAAATTTCGCCGCCGTGCAGCGTTGCCCGCTCGTCGTGGTCGTCGAGAACAACGGCTACGCGTACTCGACGCCCCTCAGCAGGCAGACCGCGGCGAAGCAGCTCGTCGACAAGGCCATCGGGTACGGAATCGCGGGCGAGCAGGCGGACGGCAACGACGTGATAGCGACCTACGAAGTGACGAAGCGAGCAGTGGACCGCGCGCGCTCGGGCGGCGGTGTCACGCTGATCGAGCTCATTACCTACCGCAGAAAAGGGCACGCGGAGCACGACAATCAGTCGTACGTGCCGTCGGGGGAGATCGACCGGTGGGCGAGCGAGAACGACCCGATCGACCGCTACGCGAAACGGCTGATAGGTGAAGGATTCGACAAGAAGGAGCTGGATGCCATCGATGTGCGAGTGAAGGACGAGATCGACCGCGCGACAGACGAGGCCGAAGCGTCGCCGATGCCCGATCCTACCGATGCACTCGTGGGGATCTACGCCGATCCACCGGTGATTGCACCGCTCTGGTTCAGAGAGGGAATCAAGTCGGCGGTGGATGTCCACGAGCGCCCGTCGAGCTGGGGGACGCACGATGTCTGAGATCACATACCTCGAGGCCATTCGCGAAGGTTTGTTCGAGGAGATGGAGCGCGACAAAAACGTGTTCTGTCTCGGCGAAGACATCGGCGCGTACGGAGGCGCGTTCAAGGTCACCGAAGGATTGATGGCCAAGTACGGCGAGCAGCGGGTGATCGACACGCCGATCTCGGAAGCAGCGATCATCGGGGCCGCCGCGGGCGCCGCGCACATGGGAATGCGCCCCGTGTGCGAGATGCAGTTCATCGACTTCATCTCGACGGGTTACGACATGCTGACAAACTACGTCGCGACGGCGCGCTACCGCGCGATGCTCCCATGCCCTATGGTGGTGCGCGGGCCTAGTGGGGGGTACGTGAGGGGAGGCCCGTTTCACTCGCAGAACCCGGAAGCGGCGTTTCTGCACACCCCCGGCCTAAAGATCGTTTATCCCGCGACCGCGAGCGACGCCAAAGGATTGCTGAAGTCAGCGATTCGTGACGAGGACTGCGTGCTCTACTTCGAGCACAAGTATCTCTACCGCCGCATCAAGGAAGAAATGCCGTCCGGCGATCATGTCACGCCGATCGGGAAGGCGCGGATCGCCAGAGAAGGGAAGGACGTCTCGATCATCACGTACGCGGCCACCGTCTGGAAAGCGCTCGAGGCGGCGGCTCAGGTGGAAAAGGAAGACGGACTCTCGGTCGAGGTCGTCGATCTGCGCACACTGCTGCCGATGGACGATGAGGCGATCATCGCGACGGTGAAGAAGACGAATCGCGTTCTGATCGTGCACGAGGACACCCGAACTGGTGGTGTGGCCGGCGAGATCACGGCGCGGATCAACGAGAGCGCGTTCGAGTGGCTCGACGCTCCGATACTCCGCGTTACGGCGGCGGACGTGCCGCTGCCATATTCTCCGCCGCTCGAGGACTATGTGCTTCCGCAGACGTCGGACATAGTCGTTGCGCTCAGGAAGCTTGCCGCCTACTGATGGCATCACCGGAGCTGGATCGCGGGGAGATCATCGCGCGCAACATCGGTGTTGGTTGCATCACGACGTTCGCGGGTTTTTTCAGCGGGGGAGTAGTCGCGGTGCTGATCGCAAAGTTTGTCGGAAGTATGCAGGGGTGTAGGCCTGCCGAGGGTCTTCCGGCGTGCAATTGGTGGGTGTATGCTGGTATTGGGGCGGTTGTTGGCGCACTCACGCTGCCAGTTCTTGCATTGAGACGGCTGAATCAAAGAAGGCCGAACGTATAAGCGAACCAGGGAGAAGCGGTGGCACGAGTAGACATCATCATGCCGCAGATGGGCGAGTCGATTGCCGAGGGCACGCTTTCGAAGTGGCTGAAGAAAGTAGGCGACGAGGTGAAGCGCGACGAGCCGATCTTCGAGATCTCGACTGACAAGGTCGACGCGGAAATCCCGGCGCCGGCTGCCGGAGTGCTTGCCGAGATAATCGTGAAGGAAGGAGAGACCGTGGCGGTGCAAACGGTCGTCGCGCGGCTCGAAACCGAAAAAGGCGCAGCTCTGCGGACGGGCGAGCCGGCCGGGACGCTCGACTCAGCGGCCTCTCAGACTGCTGCGGCCAAGCAGCCAGGGAAGGGCGCGTCATCGCCCGCTCCCCAACGGGAAGCTAGTCCCGCGGCAGCGCCCACGCGTCAGCAACCGCCCGCGCCCGCCATCGCCGCATCCTACTCCGGGAACGGCAACTCCTTCGAGGATCGTGTCCGCACGAAATCCTCCCCGCTTGTCCGAAAGATTGCGGCCGAGCACGGAGTGAACATCGCGTCACTCCACGGCTCAGGCGTCGCCGGCCGTGTGACCAAGCGCGACATACTCGGCTTCATCGAATCGGGCGTGTCCACGACGATCGCGGCGCCGGGAGCCCGCACGGGTGACGCGCCTGGCGGCCACGCGCTGCCACTGCCCGAGCCCTGGGCGGGCGACGTCGTCGAGCCGATGTCCAAGATGCGCGCGCTCATCAGCGACCACATGGTCGCATCGCGACACACGTCGGCCCACGTCACATCGTTCAT
>JAYWBE010000426.1:0-9460 GCA_043781715.1 Gemmatimonadaceae bacterium | reverse complement strand
TCGCGGCAAGAATGCCGATGATGACGACTACGATCAAAAGCTCAATAAGGGTAAAACCCTTTTTGTTGCTCATTTGGGTCTCCTGAAGCGTTGGATTTATCGCCGCCGGCTTTGAAAGCCTTCAGCATGTCTAAAAGACGCGGCGCCCTTGAACGGGGCAACCCGGGGGTAAGGGCAACCGGCGAACCGAACCCCGCCGTAGGTGTAACCCGTTGAAGGGTAAGGTGTTGCCGTCAGCTCGACGGACCGCTCCGGGTCCGAAAATCGCCGCACTCTGCAAACCGATTTGCAAGTTGCAATGGGTCGGCCCGACACATTGGGGTCCGGCGAAGCCAGCCACCCGAATCGGCCTTTAATCTGTGCGTGCCGTGTCAATTCACCTCGGCCATTGGACCATAAATTCCTTTTCGGCGTATCATGAAAGGTCCCGACCCCCTCTTTCAGTGACCGGAGGCTCAGCATGCACTACAATAGAATAGCGCTCGAGAGAATAGCGCGCGAGGCCAGAACCTCTTTTGCGGCGCTTATCACCGCGAGTGCCGCCGCGGCCCTCCTTTGCACCTCCGCACAGGCCCAATCCAAACCGGTGGCCGCTCCTCCGTCGCAGGCTCCACGCCGGGCCTTCGTAAAACCGGCCGACGCCGATCTGAAGAAGAAGCTGACGCCGCTCCAGTACGCGGTGACGCAGCATGCGGACACGGAGACTCCGTTCCGCAATGTCTATTGGGACAATCACGAGCCGGGGATCTACGTGGACGTCGTTTCCGGCGAGCCGCTCTTCAGCTCGCTCGACAAGTACGACTCCGGCACCGGCTGGCCAAGCTTCACGCGGCCGCTCGACCCCACGAACATCCGCACGAAGACTGACCGCATGCTTGGGTACGAGCGCACTGAAGTTCGATCCGCGCACGCCGATTCCCACCTGGGCCACCTCTTCGATGACGGACCTCGCCCCACTGGCCTACGCTACTGCATGAACTCCGCGGCGATGCGCTTCATTCCTGCCGCGCAGCTCGAAGCCCAGGGTTATGGTCAATACGCATCGCTCTTCAAGGCCAAAACGGCGGTGAATGCGGCCAAGTAGCAAATACAGGCTTGTGCGAACAGCCTGAACGTCAGAGCTTTGCCGAAAGAAGTTGCCAGCCAACGTCCTCCACCCGACGGATGCGAGCTATCAGAAAGGGCTTCACGCTGATCGAGGTCCTCGTTGTGCTCGTAGTGCTCGGCATCCTTTCCGGCATCGCCATCGCGAAGTTCGTGAACACCAAAGAGGCAGCCTACATCGCGTCGATGAAAGCAGATTTACGAAACCTCGCGATCTACGAGCAGAACTACCTGATTGAAAGCCAGGGCAGTTACTTCGCGGGGAACGGCGCGGCACAGGGCTTCGTGGCAACCCCGGGCGTGACGATCGGCGCGACGATCGACCCGGGGCCTCCTCCCAGCTGGCATGCCATTGCTACTCACGACAAGACTGCGAAAACGTGCTCGATTACCACGTCCGGCCCGTCCGCCTGGGATATCGACTGTCCGTGAAATCGTAAGGAGCCGAGGCTCTGGCCGCGGCTCCTTTTTGCGTTCAGATTGTGCTTCTGAATCGCGCCTCTCCTTCTCGCTGCGTCCGCTAATGGAATGCTGGTTAATAACGTCGCGCGCCGAGGTGATGCGCCTCGAGTTCGGGGAGGAACCTCCGCCGGAGATATGCCTCCCCGACAAGCCGTTGTCGGAAATCGAGGACAACGCGACGCAAAGGGCGATTCAGGACGCGCCCTACATTATTTACAGCCGCTTCCACCTGGCGCACGAGAGCTGGCGACTGGGCATCGTCTATTCGGTGACCCCGCCGACAGTCGGAGACATACAGATTCTGTCGGCGTATAGGGCGGGACACGAGGCGCGTCCCCACCTCGTGTAGCGGCAAAGGAGCCCGGGCTGCCGGGCGCCAGCCTCTATTTGTTGCGCAGCTTGTCGACGGCGGAATCCAGCAGCGCCTGTAACCGCAGGTATTCCTCGTTGATCCGCTTGCCCGCGGCGGGAAGCTCCGATTCGGCCTTTTCCGCCAGCGCGGCCAGTCGCTTGCCGGCATTCGTCAGCTCTTCGCGCAGCTTGTCGAGTGTCTGCTTGATGTCATCCATGGGGACAACTCCTGAGTGTTTTGACGCGCATTCGTCGTGTCACCCGTAGCATACGCCGAAGGCGTGCGAGATGCTACTTACGCCGGACCGACGCGAACGGTTTCCACCAGCTATTTTTTCGGCGGCTTTACGAGGAGCCGCTGGCCGATCTTCACCCGGTCGCCCTCGAGGTGATTCCACTGCTGGATCTGCTCGGGAGTCGCCTCGAACTTCCTCGCGATGCTGAAGAGCGCGTCACCACGCTTCACCCTATAGTAGATGGGCTCCTTGATCAGGGCCGCGACCGCTTCGCGGAGCCGTCGTTCACTCGCCGCCTCCTTTCGCTGCGTCGCGTGAACTCCGTTCACATAGTCCACTAACGAATCGAGGTTGGCCTCCTGGCCGCGAACGGCAGCGAATTCGCCGCGCGGCACTCCGGGATGAGACGCCCGCACGCCGTGCGCGGTCATGAAGTAAAGTCTGCGGGCATCCATCCCGAGCAGCGTGTCGTTGGGAAATTCCTGCGACAGGATCACTGGCGGAGCATCCTCGCTCTCGAACTTGCTGCCCGGCGCTACGCCGATGAAGATCAGACGGTCGTTCGTCGCGTACAGCATCCCGTTCGCGCCCCGGTAATAATCACTCGGCCGGCGCATGAAGACCTTCGCCTTGCGCTCGACTTTCTCGGCGTAGTGCAGCATTCCGCCCTGAAGCTCCCGGTCGGCCGCGCTCCACGCTTTCGGCGCGTCGACGTGACGCATGAAGAAGAAGTATCCGAAGAGAAGGAGCCCGACGAGGACAACGGCGAGTCCGAGCAGCGCTTTCTTGAGAAAGCGAAACGAGCGGTAAAGTCCTTCAGACTCTTTCATTTCGGATCACATTAGTGGGAGGCAGGCATTCGCGGGAGGGCAATCTCCATACCGGGTTTGGCATGTGAGGTGCAACCGAAGACGGCATGGCCGATCCTGAGTTCGACCAGCGCCAGTCATTGGCCCGAGATCCCTTCATTGACGTGGCGGTCCGGCGACGGCTCAAACCTCCGGCTTCCCGCTGGAAAAGAATTCTAAAGGCTGCGCTTCATGGCATCAGCGCTGCGATACTGCTCGCCGCCGGAACCGTCTGGACCATCCGGCAGCAGCATCCGCAGTTCGTGAAGCCAGGGGAGCTGCTGCATCTTCCTGCCGCGGTCGTCACCGCACGGGAGCCGGGCACCGAAGGCTATACCCCTCCGACCGACTCGGCCGCTCAGATCGAGATCAAGCGCGTTGCATATTCGCTTCGCAGGTACACCAACGATACGACCCTGGCGCTAAGAATCGCCCAGGCAATCGTGGTGGAAGGGGGGAAGAAGAACATCAACCCGGCCTTACTCGTGGGCGTGCTGCTGACGGAGGACGCGAAGCTCGATCCCATGGCCAAGAGCTTCGTCGGTGCGCGGGGTCTCATGCAGGTCATGCCCTTCCACGCCGGAAAGTGGAAGGGGTGCACTTCGGCAGACCTGTTCGCGATCGATTCCAACATTTGCCACGGCGTCAGCATCCTGGCTGATCTGATCAAGCGGTCGCCGACCGTAGCGAGCGCACTCCAGCGCTATAATGGCTGCGTGCGCGGCACCAACACCCCCAATTGCCACACTTATTCGGGCAAGGTGCTCAAGTTCGCGGAGCAGGCCGCGACCCAGATGCTGAGTTTTTCGTTGTCGGATTGAGCCGGCGCGGGTCGGGTGTAAACATCCGACCACTACCAAAATCGAAGAATTGGCGACGCAACTCATTGTTGATCAATGAGTTGCCTTTTTGACGTCACATTTAGGACATTTTCGACCTCATCCGTTTCACTGCCCGGCAATACTTTCTCTTGACCGAATTCGTCAATAGAGGTACCGTAATACGTATCTCAGCAGTGGCATTACCACAATAGAATCAGCTATGCCCGAATGGATAGGACGGGAGCTCGAGCGCATCAGAAAGCTCAGAGGTCTCCGTCGTGAAGACGTTGCGGCACGTATGGCTAGACCAGTGTCTGCGTCGACAATACGCAATATCGAGCATGACGAGGACTACAATGTCTCGCTCGATCTTTTGCGACAGATAGCGGCGGTACTGGGCGCCAAGATCCAGGTCTCTCTAGAGGCCGAGGATCTCAAACGCTGGCAGACGCCAGCGGGTCAACGGCCTGCATTTGAGCTGGCCGATGCACCGGCAGAAGGACAGGAGAGGTTGATCGACAACGAGTACTTCATCCGGTACATCCGGGCGCGTTATCCGGACTGTCCGCTGACGAACTCGCAGATAGGACGAAGGATGTGGGACTTCGCCAAGCCCAGAGGAGCGGAGCTGGTGAAGGGCAGGATGCAGGTGAAGAAAATGCCGGCCAACGAGAGCATAGCTACATACAGGCTCCCGACGACGGCAGCGCAGTACCGAGTTCGTGAGCGGGACATGGAAGTTCTGCACGGTTTTGCGGATCGGTTGGGCCGGGCGTACCGCGATGAGAAGGGACGGGTTCTTGTTCCGCTCATCTAAGCGCGTTCGGGCTGTACTAATTCCAGGAGAAACTGTGAAGAAGTCACTCAAGCCGTTAAACGCACCTCCGCCGAAGCTGTCTTCGCCAATGAAGACGGCCATGCGCGCTGCCTCCCATGCGGTTGCATTGGGCGTGCTGCTCGTGGGCGGAGCTGTGTGGACGATTTCGCAGCAGCACCCGCTGTATGCGAACCCGGGCAAGCTGCTGAGACTGCCCGCGGCTATTGTCGACGCTTCACAGCCCACCGAGCAGGCGTTCCGCATTGGTGAGGTTCTGAACCAGTACACGCACGATCGCGCTCTGGCGTTCCGTATCGCCGACGCCATCGTGGACCAGGCCGACAAGGAGCACATCGACCCGGCGCTGCTGGTTGGTGTTCTTCTCACCGAAGACGCGACCCTCGATCCGCACGCCCGCAGTTCTGTCGGCGCGCGCGGACTGATGCAGGTCATGCCGCTCCACGGCGGAAAGTGGGGATGCGGATCATCCGACCTGTTCGACATCGAGAGCAACATTTGCCACGGCGTGCAGATTCTGAAGCAGGCGCTGATTGACGCGCCCAACACGCGTGTCGCGCTCCTGCGCTACAACGGTTGCGTACGCGGTCGCAATACTCCGAACTGTCACCAGTACGACGACAAGGTCCTGAGACACGCGGGCCGGGCCGCCGCCGAGATGCGACTGGTCAAAACCCAGAAGAGCGAGTAAGGTTGTCCTGAAAAAAGAGCCGGTGCCCAGCGCACCGGCTCTTTTTTTTGTTCATGAACTCTTCCACAAGCTCCGAGGATCGGCGAAGCTCCACGAAACCTTACTGGGTACTGGCGTTCTCGCTGCTGGGCATCTCGTTCGCGGGTCCGCTCGTCCGGCTCTCGACGGCGGATCCTGTGGCGATCGCCGTCTGGCGCTTGGGCTTCTCGCTCGTCATCGTCGCCGCTTTCCTGATCGCGACGGGAGAATGGCGGGACTGGAAGCGCATTACCTCGCGCGAGCTCGCCCTCGCGGCCGCCGGGGGCGTAGCTCTGGCGCTCCACTTCTGGGCCTGGAACGCGTCCATTCGTCTCACGACCATCGCCGCGTCCGTCACGCTAGTAAGTCTTCAGCCGGCCGTCGTGGCGACGATCTCCGCCGTGGCGCTGAGAGAGGCTCCAACACGCCGTCAGGTCGTCGGCATCGCCGTCGCGATCCTCGGCGCCCTGGTCATCGCCGCGCCTGACCTCAGAGGCGGCATGGCGCCGAGCGGGAACGCGCCGCTCCTTGGAAACCTGCTGGCCGCGTCGGCGGCGGTGACGGCCGCCATCTACTATACAATCGGTCGAAGCTTGCGAGGGTCGCTTGGCGTCTGGGCGTACGTCGGCATCGTTTACTCGACGGCGTTCGTAACTTTGTCGGTTATAGGGATGTCGCGCGGTATCGCCCTAGCGCCCCAGCCGCCGCGGGAGATCGCAATTTTCGCTGGCCTGGCTCTGGGGCCGATGTTGATCGGTCACACCGGGATGAACTGGGCTCTCAAATTTCTTCCTGCCTACGTGGTCAACCTGACCGTGCTGGGTGAGCCGGTCGGAGCGACTTTGCTGGGAGCACTCATCCCCTCGATTCGGCAGATCCCGACCGTGTCGACGCTTGTCGGCGGGGTGATCGTGCTTGGCGGTGTGATCGTCGCGGCCGGAGGCACGACCCGTAGCAGCACTTCAAACGCCTGACCATTAAATTGTATCGCGGTTCGCCCTCGTCGGGAGCACATCCGACTCGTCCCTCCATTCGCTCACCCGTGAATCGATGCGAAGCTTGAAATCCGCGACGTCGCTCCTGCTCTGCCTGCTCGCGATTTCCACGGCGAGCACGGCGCAGGCGAGAATTGGCCCGACCGCGCCGGCGAGAGTCACGACGCCGCGTATGCAATTCGGACACGATATCGGCGAGGACTATTTTCTCGCCAACTACAGCCAGATGATCGACTACTGGCGAAAGCTCGATCGTCAATCGGACCGAATGAAGATGGTGCGCATCGGAACGACGGCCGAGGGGCGGCCGATGTGGATGGCGATCATTACGTCACCTGAGAATCACACGAAACTCGGGCGATATCAGGAGATATCAAGGCGACTCGCGCTGGCGGAGAATCTCACCGATGCCCAGGCGCACTCGCTTGCTTCAGAGGGGAAGTCCGTCGTGTGGATCGACGGAGGTCTTCACGCCAGCGAAGTGCTGGGCGCGCAGCAGCTGATTCAGATGGTGTACGACCTCGTGAGCAAACGCGATCCGGAGACGTTCAGGTTCCTCCGAGACGACATCATCCTGCTGGTGCCCGCGAATCCGGATGGACAGGAGCTGGTGTCCAACTGGTACATGCGGGAGGCGGACACGCTCAAGCGGACGACTTCGCGGCTGCCGCGGCTCTACCACAAGTACGCCGGTCACGACAACAACCGTGACTCCTACATGGCATCGCAGCCCGAGACGCAGGCGATGGACAGCATTCTGTTCAGGGCCTGGTATCCGCAGATCATGTACAACCATCACCAGACGGGGCCGATCGGGACGGTGATCTTCGCTCCGCCGTTCCGCGACCCGTTCAACTACAACTACGATCCGCTCGTGCCGATGGAGCTCGACCTGGTCGGAGCGGCGATGCATTCGAGGTTCGTCGCCGAGGGGAAGCCGGGCGCGACGATGAGGAGCGGCTCGGGCTATTCTACCTGGTGGAACGGCGGGCTCCGGACGACCGTCTATTTCCACAACATGATCGGCCTTCTCACCGAAGCGATCGGCAATCCCACGCCGATCGAAATTCCCCTGGTGCCGGACAAGCTTCTGCCGAAGGGAGATTTGCCGATGCCGATTCAGCCGCAGAAGTGGCACTTCGCGCAATCCATCGCTTACGAGCTGACGGCGAACCGGGCGGTGCTGGATGTGGCTTCGCGGTATCGCGAGACGCTCCTCTACAATATCTACCAGATGGGGCGAAATTCGATTCGGCGCGGCAATACCGACACGTGGACTGTTACACCACGGAAGGTGGCCGCGCTCCAGGCAGCCATGCCACAGGATTCTACGCGCGCACAGGGCGGTGATGCTGGCGGCGGTGGTGGTGGTCGTCAGCAGACGACGAGTCCGGCCGATATGGCGACGTACGTCAGCATCATGCGGAATCCGATCGACAGGGACCCGCGCGGCTACATCATACCGGCCGATCAGCCGGACTTTCTCACCGCGACGAAGTTCGTCAACGCGCTGATCAAGACCGGCATCTCCGTCCAGCGCGCATCGGCGGCGTTCACAGTGGGCAGGAAAAACTACCCGGCAGGCTCCTACGTCGTGAAGGCGGCGCAGGCGTTTCGGCCGCACGTCCTCGACATGTTCGAGCCGCAGGACCACCCCAACGACATCCCGTATCCGGGCGGTCCACCGACTCCGCCGTACGACAACGCGGGTTGGACGCTCGCCTATCAAATGGGAGTGCAGTTCGACCGGATTCTGGAGCCGTTCAGCGGCCCGTTCACTTTGGTGGCCGGCTTCGCCAGACCGCCGGACCGGCGCGTGGCGTCCGCGGTGGCCGGATATGCACTCAGTCATTCCGTGAACGACGCGTTCACTGCGGTGAATCGTCTGCTCGCCCATGGCGAACAGGTCTATACGCTCGTTACGCCCCTCAGCATCAATGGCCGGACCTATGACGCCGGCACGTTTTACATCCCGGCAAAGCCGACGACGGGCCCGATTCTGACGCAGCTCGCGGAGGAGAAGGGGCTCATGTTCGATCCGTTCGACACCGAGGTTTCTTCAGCGTCGCTCAAACGGGTTCGACCCGCCCGTATCGCCCTCTGGGATCAGTACGGAGGAGCGATCACTTCGGGTTGGGCGCGCTTCATTCTCGAGCAATTCGAGTTTCCCTATCAGGTCGTATATCCACCGACGCTCGACGCTGGAAATCTCATAGCCAAGTTCGACGTCCTGATTCTTCCGGACGGGGTGACGTTCGGGCGTCCCAATGCGCGGACGGGTCCGCGAATAAATCCCGAGGACGTACCCGCCGAATACCGCGACCGGGTCGGCAGCATGACCGTCGGCGGGACGATCCCGCAACTCCTGGAATTTCTGAACGCGGGTGGGACGATTCTGGCGATCGGCTCCGCCACCGACCTCGGCATCCAGCTCCAGCTTCCGATCGCGAATGCGCTGGTGGACAGCACGGGCCGGTCACTTTCCCGAAGCCGATTCTACGTGCCCGGGTCGATACTCACCATGCGCGTGGACACGACGCTTGCGCTGGCCGAGGGGGTTCGTCCCGTCACCGATTTCTACTATGATAACGCGCCGGCTTTTCGCCTCCTGCCCGCGGCTGCGGAGCGCGGGATCAAGAAGGTTGTGTGGATCGATGGCCCGACCCCGCTGCGTAGCGGATGGGCTTGGGGTCAAAAATATCTGAGCGGTGTAACAGAAGTCCTGCAGGCTCCAATCGGGAAGGGAATGCTTGTGCTTTATGGACCCGATCCGTATTTCCGCTCGCAGCCACACGGCACGTTCAAGCTGTTGTTCAACGGCCTCCTATATCGCAACGAACTCGGGGACTAGATAATGCGCTCACGTATCCTGCTCGCGGCTTTCGCTGTTTCCGGCTGCTCGTATTTCCAGTCAGGCGGCACCACCGTGCCTGCGCCTTCGCCGGCGACGAAGCCGGCCGCGTCCAGGTCGGCATCCGGGATCAGGGTGACGAGCAGCTCCGGACTCATCAAGGCCATGCACGAGCGCTACGACGGGAAGTATCTGAAGACGATGAGCTTTCTTCAGAACAACACGGCATACACCACTACGGGCCAGGA
>JAYWBE010000425.1:0-3124 GCA_043781715.1 Gemmatimonadaceae bacterium | reverse complement strand
CCTTCCTGGCGGCGTCGAGAAGCGCTTTGAGATCGCGGTGAGCTCCGATCGGCGACAGCCGATTCGGAAAATCTTCCTGGACCGCGTCCTTGGTGAAGAACTCCGCCAGCGTGCCACCCTCAGCGCCGTTTTCCAGAGCTTCCAGGTAGCGACGTGCGATTGCGAGATTGTCGGTGGTCGTGATCGTCATGACATCATCTCGGGCTTCGTGTGTGTCGTGCAGCATGCCTCTTGACTCAGCGAGGGGGTGTCGCGTCACGGGCCATCCCCCTACACTCGCGAATCTACAAGGTGAGCGCCCCCTTTGCTCGGGGAATTTTCAGCGGGGGACGAGAACCCGCAACCCCATCCGGGAGAGATGATGCTCCCACCTTGTTATTCTCGCAGTTGGTTTTCCTACTGGAACAACGTTGCAACATCTATCCTTAGGGCACGGAACGCGTCCGCGTTGAAGCGATTCGCCTCTCTCTCCGACGGCCCCAGAAAATCTCCGACCGCCGTTCCACTCAGTCGATTGAGAAATCGGAGAATCCCGCTCTCCTGCACGACCAGCGTCCCTCGTCGGTTGAGAATCGTCTGGGAGCCTGGATTGTCTCTTATCGATATCCGCACCGGAATCCCCGGATCCTGGAAAGGCCGTCGCAGCGAGGACTTGAGTAGATATCCAACGGTCGGCGGCAGGTGCCACTCCGGCTCTTTTGCGAAGTGCATCGACCACCCGCGCTCGTGCGGCGTGTTGATGACTTCGAAGTCGCCCGCCATGTCCGTCCAGCCGACGGTGAAAATCAGAATCTTCATTGACAAATCGACGTGGATTGTGAGCGCCTCCGGCATCGGTCTCACCGCGCCATCGAGTGGCGCGAAGTGTCCGCCCTTGCTCCGCATCTTGAAGTGCATGTAATAGTTGGCCGCCCGGGCGTCGAACCAGCGCGCGCCGGTCTTGTCGGTGAGCGTGATGCGGTACTTGCCCTTGCTGATGTACTTGTCGATGTACGCCGCGTAGTGCGGCATCGTCGCCTTGAGGATGTCGGGCGTGAGCCTGATGGCGATATCGTACGTCGTCGCTCCATCGCTGTCGGGCGTCGCGCGGAGAGTGTCGATCGAGAACAATCTCCCCATTGCCGCCACTGTGTGCGGAAAGCTCGTCGTGTAGTTGGCGCGGATGGCCGCGGACGATTTCCCCTCGGCAGCGGCGAGTGCCGCCGCCAGAACATCGGTGATGTTTTTCGCGCCGATTCTCCCCAGTGCGACTTCGACGTTGGTGAACCACTCGTATTCGTCGGCGTTCAACTTTCTGAGCCGCACGATCTCGCGCGATTCGGTGAGCGCGTCGGGCGGCGTTGTCGAGAGCTTCGCGTTCACGATGTAGCGATCGACCGAGAACAATCCTTCGATGCCGAAGAGTCGCGCGCTATCGGGGCCGATCGCGAGCCAGACGCTCGTATCGTTGTAGACGCCCGAGGGCGTGAGCGCGTAGTGACCGAACTGCTGTCTGGCGCGGATGACCCGCTGTGGCCGCTGGATATTGGTGAAGCGCGAGCCGACGGAGTAGAAAAATTCTTCAGCGTTCTGGCGCGCCAGCGGGATGTTGGGTCCGAATGCCGGCGCGACTTCCCGGCACGCGGACAATACGCCGCCGAGCGATCCAGCGAGGGCGGCGAATCGAACGAACTTTGGGATTGTCACCCGCGAAAGTTCAACGCCTGGATGAGGTGGGGGAAGGGCAGCAGGCGGTTGCAGTAGAAGCGAGGCGGGCCTGGCGGGATTCGCAAGTTGGGTCTGGCGCCATTTCTTAGGTTGAGCTTGGCGCCACTCGCAAGTTGGCTCTGGCGCCCTCTATGTAAACGATTACATATTTGAGGTGTCGTTAACAAAGATCGGCCCGCAGCTCAGCCAGTCTTCCCTCGCCCCCACTCGGCCACCCCGTCATCCGAGTCCGGGCTCATTGTCGCGAGGAGAATGGTCACGATCAAAGATGTCGCCCGTGAAGCAAAAATGTCCGTCGCCACCGTCTCCAGAGTTCTGAACGGCAGCGGACCGGTAAGCGAGGAGACGCGGCGGTTGATTCGTGAAATCGCCGGACGCATGCGCTACGTCCCGCACAGCGGAGCGCGGAGTCTAATCACGAGCAAGACCCAGACGCTCGGCGTTCTTCTTCCTGACCTCTATGGAGAATTCTTCTCTGAAGTCATTCGTGGCATGGACGACACCGCGCAGCGGAACGGTTTTCACCTGCTGATCTCCAGGGCGTACGCCGACAGGAATGGCATCGAGACCGCGATACGCGCGATGCGCGGGCGCGCCGATGGCGTCGTCGCGATGTCTCCCGATCTCGATGCGGAGTCGCTGTTGAATCTGCCGAGCACTATTCCGGTGGTGTTGTTGTGCTCGGTGTCGAGGGGAAACAAGATCGACTCGCTCACGATCCAGAATTGCCGGGGAGCGCGTGAAATGGTGGCGCACCTCATCTCGGTGGGGCACAGGCGGATCGCGATCATCAAGGGCTCGGCGCGCAACTACGACGCCGCGGAGAGATTGCGCGGCTACCGGATGTCGCTGCGCGAGGCGGGGATCACGCTGGATCCTTTGCTCGAGCGTGAAGGTGACTTCACCGAGGCGGCGGGATACTCCGCGGTGCTGAAGCTTATCGCGCTCAAGAATCGGCCGACGGCGATCTTCGCGGCCAACGACTCGATGGCGATCGGTGCGTTGAGCGCGCTCCGCGAGTCGGGCATCGCCGTGCCGGAGGAGATGGCGGTCGCTGGCTTCGACGACATCCCGCTGGCGCGCTACATGGATCCGCCCCTTTCTTCAGTGCACGTCCCGATCTGGGAGCTCGGTGCTAAGGCGGTGGAGCTGCTTCTCAATGGCATCACGCACAAGAACGATCACGCGCGGCGTCGCGAGCGCGTGTCGACCAAGCTCGTCATTCGGCGCTCGACCGGCGGTGAGCCGGCGGAGCGTCCTCCACCACAAACCCTCAACAGAGAGATGGCGTCAGTCTGATACAAGGAAGGTTCGTAACTAATTCAGAAGTACAACAACAACAGGAGATGTAAATGAATACCAGCAGCATCAATTGTCACAAAATCTATCGAGGCGTAGCGGCTGCGATTGCGGTTCT
>JAYWBE010000424.1:0-3134 GCA_043781715.1 Gemmatimonadaceae bacterium | reverse complement strand
AGGCCGGCTCGAAAGAGCCGGCCTTCCTATTTTTGGTGTTTGACTAACTTCAGGCGCAATGAGAGCGATCATCATTACTCGCCCGGGCGGACCGGAAGTGCTCGAGGTGCAGGAGCGGCCGAAACCGGAGCCTGGTGTCGGGCAAATTCGCGTGCGGGTGAGAGCGTCCGCGCTCAATCGCGCGGATATCCTGCAGCGACAGGGGAATTATCCTGTGCCGCCTGGCGTACCGGCGGACATCAGCGGGATGGAATACGTGGGCGAGGTCGACTCTCCCGGGCCATCCGCGACTCTGTGGAAGATCGGCGACCGCGTGATGGGCCTCGTCGGCGGCGGAGGTCACGCCGAGTACTTGTGCGTGCACGAGCGCGAAGCGATTCCGGTTCCGAAGGAGATGTCATGCGAAGACGCTGCCGCGATTCCAGAGGCTTTTCTGACGGCGTACGACGCGCTCTTCAATCGGCTGGCACTTCGCACGGGTGAGACATTGCTCATTCACGCGGTGGGGAGTGGGGTTGGAACCGCGGGCCTGCAGATCGCGCGCGTGGGGGGAGCGAGAGTCGTCGGGACAGCCCGTACACCGGGAAAGCTCAAGCGTGCGAAACAGCTCGGCCTCGATGTCGGTATCGATGCTTCGCGCGGAGATTGGCCAGCGCAGGTTGACGCGGCGATCGGCGCCGAGCGCGTGCACGCGGTGATGGATCTGGTGGGCGGGAACTACCTCGAGGGAAACCTGCGCGTGCTGGCTTTGCGCGGTCGCCTCGCAGTGGTCGGCCTCACCGCTGGTGCGACCGCGCAATTCAACATGGGAATGCTACTCAGAAAACGCATCACGATTGTCGGAACAGTGCTGCGCGCGAGGCCGCTGGAAGAAAAAATTGCGTTGGCTCGTGATTTTTCCGAGCGTGTCGTGCCGCTTTTCGACGCCGGCCAGCTCAAGCCCGTTGTCGATCGGGTTTTATCATTTGACGAAATCCGTGTGGCGCACGAGCTGATGGAATCCAACCAGACGTTCGGCAAGATCGTGCTTCGCTGGAGCTGATCTCCCTCAGCTCTTCCCTTTCCGCTTCCGGCTCCTTCGATCCTGAATCAGTATCGTCGCCACCATCCAGAGCCCGATGATCGCCGCGATGAGAAAACCGACTGTTGCGAGCCGCGGCTGATAGGCCATGAGCTGCCCGCTCGCCACGAGCAATCCGCCGAGGACGAGGCCGGTGAAGACGCGGTTGGCGACTTTTTCCAGTCCGAGGAGCAGCGATCCGAGCTGCGGAGTGTCCACGCGCACCGCGAATTCGTCCGAAACCAACTTCTGCGTAAAGACGTCGAGCCTGTGCGGAAGCGCGCGCACGAGGTCCGAGGTCTCGGCCGCAATCTGGAAGAGCCGCCGCGGCGACATGTCGCGCTTCGCCCTCTTGTTAGCGATTTCGGCCGTGTATTCACGTATCGACTGGGTGGGATTGAAATTGGGGTCGAGCGATCTCGTCACAGCGTCGAGGCTGAAGAGCGCTTTTGCCAGGAGCGTGAGCTCCGCCGGCAGCTTCAGTCCTTCGCGGAAGGCGATGGCGATCATTTCGTACAACATCACTCCAGCGGGCGTGTCTTCTACGGTCTGGTTTGCGTGCTTGGCAATCAGCGCGCCGATGTCGCGGACATAGGCCGCACGATCGAACTCCTCCGGAGCCTCTCCCATCTCGATCATGGTTTCGGCGGCGGCGTCACCGTTGTTCTCGGCCATCGCGAGCAGTAGCCGCACGACGTGATCGCGCATCGTTCCCGTGAGGTGCGCCGTCATCCCGAAGTCGATCAGGGCGAGCTTGGGATCGTCTCGTGGAGGAGCGGCAGCCGCTGCGGCCTTGGCCTCGTTCTCCGACTGCACCAGCGCGGTCGCGCCCGGCCTCACCTGCTGCCGGCGATCATCTGCCGCCGCTTCGGCGGGAGTCCTCGGATTGTCGCGCCCGGGAAGAACGATAAAGACGTTTCCGGGATGCGGGTCGGCGTGGAAATGTCCGCTATCGGTGATCTGGTGCAGGTACGCGTGCGCGAACTCTTCCGCCAGCTCTGAGAACTCGTACTCGATCCGGGCAATCGGCGGGATCGAGTCGATCTTGACGCCCTTGATGCGCTCCGTCGTGAGCACCTTGTGGGTCGTATAGGCATCGATGACGCGGGGAATCAAAATGTGCGGAAAGGTCGCCAGGGCTTTCCTGAACGCCGCCGCATTGCGCGCTTCTGTTCGGTAATCGAGCTCGTCCACCAGCGAGCGCTCCACCTGCTGTACCACACCGATGAGATCAATGCGCGATCCGGCCGATGTGTGCTCCGTCAGAAAAATCGCCAGATCGCGGAAGAACTCGATGTCCTCGGCCAGCTGCTCGCGCAGATTCGGACGCTGCACCTTGACCACGACACTGCGGCCGTCACGCAGCTCGGCGGCATGCACCTGGCCCAGGCTCGCGCTCCCCAGGGGCTTCGGATCGAACGACGCAAAGAGCTTGCTGATGCGCGCGTGCAGCTCTTCTTCGATCGTCTGCTCGATCTGCTCGAGCGGCATCGGAGCAACGTCGTCCTGGAGGTGCTCGAGCTCTTCGATGTACGGCCCTGGGAGCAGATCCGGACGGGTCGACAGGACCTGGCCGAGCTTGATATAGGCGGGCCCCAGCTCGACAAGCCGATCACGGAACGCCCGGGCCTTGGTGGCGAGATCTCCCTCGACCCTCCCTTCGTCCTCGTGACTGGCGCCCTCGAGAGCGAGAAGCCCCTGGCGGTTGGCGAAGTCGCGCAGGCCGTAGCTGGTAAAGAGCCGTATGGTCGCGACGAGGCGCGGAAGATGCTTCGGCGAGAGAATCATGCGATACGCAGAAAAGCAGAAAGCATGCCCGAGACCAACGTGCTCCGCGCGGCTTCAGACGTCACGCTAGATATTTACGCATGCCAAAGAAGAAAACGTCCAAGAACGCCACCAAGTCGCGGACAGGGGCCAAACGACGCGCGGCGCGACCCAGGTCCGGTCGGGTAAAAGTCACGCAGGTGCCGAAGCCGTGGGGACACGAGACTATCTGGGCATTGTCCGAGCGGTACGTGGGGAAGATTCTCCATATCAACGCCGGCCACGAGCTGTCGGTGCAATATCACAA
>JAYWBE010000423.1:0-3136 GCA_043781715.1 Gemmatimonadaceae bacterium | reverse complement strand
CCGGAGGCAGAGCGCAAGAAGCCGCTCGAGAAGGCGACGATTCTGACGAGCAACACCGACGACAGCCGCAAAGGACTGGCGAGCGGGCAGGCGATTGGCTCCGGCCACAGTCTGGCGCGACGGCTGGCGATGATGCCGGGCAACCTCTGCACCCCCGAATATCTCGCGCAAACGGCTGCCGACATCGCGAAGCGATACAGCATGGGCGTCACCGTACTCGGACGCCGGGAGATGGAAGCCGAGAAGATGGGCTCGTTTCTCGCGGTCGCGCAGGGAACTCCGCAGGACCCCAAGCTCATCGTGCTCGAGTACAAGGGCGGCAAGCCGAGCGCCAAGCCGGTTGTGCTGGTCGGAAAGGGTCTCTGCTTCGACAGCGGCGGAATCTCCATCAAGCCGGCGCAGGGGATGGAGTTCATGAAGTTCGACATGTGTGGTGGCGCGGGAGTGCTCGGTACCTTCGAAGCGCTCGGGCAAATGGAGCCCGCCCTCAACGTCGTCGGCATCATCGGCGCGACCACCAACATGCCGTCGGGGACGGCCATGAATCCCGGCGACGTCGTGAAGGCGCACAACGGGAAGTCGATCGAGATCATCAACACCGACGCCGAAGGACGGCTCGTTCTCGCCGACTGCCTTTCCTACGCGAAGCGCTTCGATCCTGACGTCGTGATCGACGCGGCGACGCTCACCGGCGCCTGCGTGATCGCGCTGGGCCATAGCGCGAGCGGCGTGTTCTCGACCGACGACGCGCTGATCGCCGAAATTCTCGCGGCGGGGAAGAGAGCTGGCGAGCCGGGTTGGCCGCTGCCGATGTGGGACGAGTACAAGGAGCTGATCAAGTCGGACGTAGCCGATGTGAAAAACTCGGGCGGCCGGCCGGCAGGCGCGGTTACCGCGGCGATATTTCTCAAGGAATTCGCGGAAGGGTACCCGTGGGTCCATCTCGACATCGCAGGGACCGCGTACTCCGAGACAGACCTTGTTACGATCCCCAAGGGACCGACCGGAGTGCCGACGGGTACCTTCATCGAATTCATTCGCGGGAGAGTTCGCTGAACAGAGCCTCCGGGCCCATGCTCACCCCAGCCCGCCTCGGCCTCGTGGCCGGGGCGCTTTTGTACGCGGCCGCGTTTCCGGCCCGAGCACAGGTGGTTCCACCTCCCGCGAGCGAAGTCCCGATTCCCGTCAAGCCAAAAACCGACTCGGGTCCCGACAGCGCGCGCGTCAAGCCCGATACGATCAAGCCTCCGATCGGCCGCTTCGCAGACCCGGCGCTCTACGAGATCGGGCCGCAGTATGAATGGAGCCGCGCGCAGCTCTTTGCGACGGGCGCGCTTACAGTCGTCGATCTCCTCGATCGCATTCCCGGAGTGACGACGTTCAGATCGGGCTGGCTGGCGACTCCACAGACCGCCACTTACAATGCCGATTTCCAGCGGGTGAGAGTGTTCTACGACGGCGTCGAGATCGACAATCTCGACAGTCGAACCGGCGGCGTTCTCGACTTGTCTACCGTGCAGCTTTGGTCACTCGAGCACTTGAGCATCGAGCGAAGCGCGGGCGAGGTGCGGATCTACATGCGCAGCTGGCGCGTCGAAAACACCGACCCATACACGCGCGTCGATATCGCGACAGGAAACGAGGATACCAACCTGTACCGCGGTTTCTACGGCAAACGGTTCGACAACGGCGGCGTCCTCCAGTTCGCCGGTCAGCAGTTCGGAGTGGCGAGCCCGCGCTTCGCGGGCAGTGGTGACGCCCTTTCGCTGTTGAGCCGGGTGGGAATCGCGAAGAAAGGCTGGAGCCTGGATGGCTTTGTCCTCCGCCACCATGCCACGCGGGACATCGAGCGGGCCACGGTTGGGCGCCCGCCCGTGCTGTCGCTCGACGCCACAAATACCGATGCATACATCCGCGCGGCCGTGGGAGGCGTCGAGAGCGGACCCTGGGCTCAGGTCACAGTCGCATCGCTGGCGTTCAAGGGAACGACGGGGCCAGATCGAACGGTGTCGGCAGCGCCGTTGTCCGATACGCTAGGGAGGCGGCTCTCGGAGACACAGTACAACCTGAGCGCTGGTTACACCCTCGGCGCCGCCCGTTTCGAGGTCGGGGATCGGCTGCGCGCGCTCGGCGGCTCGACGTACAACGGCGTCAGCGGACGACTCGATCTCGTGACGCCGATTGGCGTCGTGAACGGATTCGTCGAGCACGATGGCTTTCGCAAAACCACGAACGCCGACGCCGGAATTCGCGCTCAGCCGCTGCCATTCATCGCCCTTTCCGGGTCCGTCGCGCGATGGATTCCCGCTACCTCGGGCGTGTCCACGCAGTCCACCACGACCTCCGCGCGCGCGGAGGTCGGGCTCAAGCTGTTCGGGCCCTGGTTTTCCGCCGGATTTATCACGGCCGAGAGGAGTCAGGGGTTGGCGCCGGTCGTCTACGACCCGCTCCTTCTGCCAACCGGGCCTGGCCGAATCTCGGCGAGGACGGCTTCGATCCGTGGTCCGATTCGCGGAGGCTTCGGCATTGACGCCTGGATAACCCAGTGGGACACGACCGGACGGTACCAGCCCCGCTACGAGAGCCGTTCCGAGATCAACTACTCGAACAACTTCGCCAAGCGCTTCCCAAGGGGCGACTTCGAGATCCGGGCGGCCGGAATCTTCGAATACAGGGGGCATACCAATTTCCCGCTGGACGCCGGTGACGTGCAGACTGATGTCGCGAAAACGCTCTCGGGCCTTCTCGAGATCAGAATCATGCGCGCGGTCCTCAGCTACCAGCAGCGCAACATCCTGGGCTACCCATACCAGGTGGTACCGGGCTTCGAGATGCCGCGAGTGCTCGCGATCTACGGTGTCAGATGGGATTTCTGGAATTGACAAACTCCTTGTCGTGCCATAGGATAGCCCACTTCACATGATATCGAGCATGACGGGATTCGGCGCTGCCGACGGCGCAGTCGGTGATGCGCGAGCGAGCGTCGAGATCAGGACCGTCAATCACCGGTTCTTCAGCCCGAACCTCAAGCTTCCGTCCGCCTTCTCCCGATGGGAAGGCGAGATCCGCGAAATTCTCCGTCAGAAGATTGCGCGCGGTCACGTGACTCTCACCGCGCGCATCGACCGCACCGCCG
>JAYWBE010000422.1:0-3138 GCA_043781715.1 Gemmatimonadaceae bacterium | reverse complement strand
CGGCGGTGGGGGACTATAACAACGACGGATTCCTCGATCTCTTCGTCGCGAGCACGAATGGCGGCGAGCCGACGCTCTGGCTCAACAAGGGAAACGGCACCTTCATTCGAGATCGCCGCTCGAGTGCCGCCCTGCTGGCGCTTCGCTCTACGGCGGGATTGGCAGCGACGTTCGTGGACTACGACAATGATGGCTGGCTCGACCTCGTGGTGGCCGGCACCTCGGCCGCGAAGGCCGACGGCGCGGCGAAGCTGTTTCTCTTTCGGAACGACGGCACGGGTAGGTTTCTCGATCGGTCGACGTTGATTCCGACTCCTGTGCGGGCGGCCGGAGCGTCCGCGATCGCGGTCTCCGATGTCGACGACGATGGCGACGAAGATCTCGTGCTAATCGACGCCGCCGGCGCGCCACGACTCCTTCGCAACGATTTCGGGAATAGCAACCTCGCGGTCAACGTGGAGCTCAAGGCCCTGCGCACCGGAAGCGGCAAGAACAACACGTTAGGCATCGGTGCGAGGCTGGAGCTTCGGGCGGGCGAGATATACCAGACGCGCGTCGCCACGGGTCGCACGACGCACTTTGGCCTGGGGCCGCACCTCAAGGCCGACGTGCTCCGCGTGGAGTGGCCGAACGGCGTGCCGCAGACCATTTACTTCCCGGGATCCGACCAGGACGTCGTCGAGCGCGAAATGCTCAAGGGCTCGTGCGCGCTTGCGTATACATGGGACGGTAAGCGCTTCCGGTTCGTGACCGACGCGATGTGGAGGAGCGCGTTGGGGATGCCGCTCGGCCTCATGGGCGGCTCGAGTGCCTTCGCTCCCGCGGGCGCGTCGCAGGAATATCTGCGCATTCCGGGCGATGCGCTGGCGCCGCGTGATGGACGCTACATCCTCCAGCTCACCGAGGAGCTGTGGGAGACGGCATACGCCGATGAGGTCAAGCTGCTTGCCGTTGATCACCCGGACTCAGTGGACGTGTTCGTGGACGAGCGCTTCGTGCCTCCTGGACCCGTGAGCCTTCGCCTCTTTCAGGTCGCGCGACGCGAGCCGCCGCTGTCCGCAATCGATGAGCGCGGACGCGATGTTCTGCCGGCGTTGCGCGCGAGCGACGATGTCTACGTCTCGAATTTCACGCCCACGAAGTACCAGGGAGTAGTCGAGCCGCACGATCTCACTCTGGATCTGGGAGCAGACGCCGGCAGTCCCGGCACCTTTCTCTTCCTGCGCGGCTGGATCTATCCAACGGACGCGAGCATAAACGTCGCGCTCTCGCAGCAATCTTCAATCAAGGTCGCATCGCCGTCTCTCGAAGTGCGGGATGCGAAGGGCAAGTGGCGCACAGCGATTGCGGACCTGGGATTCCCCTCTGGCAAGGACAAGACGATGGTCGTGGATCTCGTCGGGAAGTTTCCGACGGCGGACCATCACGTCCGCATTCGCACCAACATGCAGATCTACTGGGATCAGGCGTTCGTCGCTCGCGATCTCGCCAGCAACGCGGCGAAGGTCACCACTCTCGCGCCCCTCTCGGCTGATCTACACCACCGCGGCTTCTCACGCATGTATCGCAAAGGCGGCCGCTACGGACCGTATTGGTTCGCCTACGACGACGTCGCAAAGGACTCGCCCTGGCGGCCAATCGAAGGCAATTACACGCGCTTCGGCGACATCCTGCCTTTGCTCAAGAGTCCCGACGATATGTACGTCATCATGGCCGCAGGCGACGAGGCGACAATCGAGTTCGACGCCAGGTCCGCGGGCTCGCTGCCCGCGGGCTGGAAGCGCGACTTCCTCCTCTATACAGATGGATGGATCAAGGACTCCGATCTGAACACTGCGTTTGGCACTACCGTGGGTCCGCTCCCGTATCATGGAATGAAGGCATACCCGTATGCACCTGGGGACGCGTATCCCAATGACCAGCCACACCAGCGCTACCTTCGCGAGTACGACACACGCGTGGTGAAATGAGAGCAACAATGCTTCTCGTCGGGCGAGTGATCGTACTGACGATTGTTCTGTTCATCTGCTTCTCGCTCGCGGCCGGCGTCGTTGGTCAGCCGCCAGGCTCGAGCGCGCCGGAGCTAAATGGATCAGCTGCGCTGGCGCTGGTCATCGTATGCGTTCTGGACACGATCGTTCTGACTCACTTCATCCTTCGCTCGCGTTGGACGGGGTGGCGCCTCGCGGCCGCTGTCTTCCTCGTGTTCTACGGCGTGTCGACGTTCATGCCGCAGATCGAGTCGGCCGTGTTCATCACGCGGCTCCCGGCGGGAATGCTTCCGCGACTGTTTCTCATGGGCGCCCTGTTCGCCGCGCCCTTCTCCGCGCTCGCCGTTTTGATTCTGGGAAGGAGAAAGGGCACCGATTCAGACGCCGGGGAAAATTCTCGCCTCGTGATGCCGAGGAGCGAATGGGCGTGGAGGCTCGCGGTCATCGCGGTTTTCTATGTGATTCTGTATTTCACATTCGGCTACTTCATCGCCTGGAAAAATCCGGCGGTGCGGGAGTACTACGGTGGCACTGACCCGGGCGGGTTCCTGACCCAAATGGGAACCGTGGTGCGAGACACGCCATGGCTCATTCCGTTTCAGATTCTGCGAGCGATGTGCTGGACGTCGCTGACTCTGCCTGTCGTTCGAAGCATGAAAGGGCCATGGCACGAGACTGCGCTATCAATAGGGTTTCTGTTCGCAGTGCTCATGAGCGTTCTGCTTCTGCTCCCCAACCCATACATGCCCGAATCAGTGCGAATGTCGCACCTCGTAGAGACGGCGTCGTCCGACTTCATTTTTGGAGTGTTTGTCGGCTGGCTGCTGACCGGACCCCATGCGTCCGCAAAGGCTGCCATGGTCCGGGGCATGGCCTGACGCTTATACTCTGATCTGTGCTGCACCGACCTCGCCCCGCCGTCAGGCGTGCCATCATAGCCGTACCCCTTTTGGCAGCGCTACTACTCGCGATGCGACTGGATCGGGGTCCGAGTCGGGCGGCCGCGGACGCTGCGCACCCCGGATTCGTGCTGCGTGACGAAACGGCGGCGGCCGGAATACACTTCGTTCACCACCGGCCAACCTTCGATCCAAAGATCGCGGGCATCGAGCCACACGTCGCGGCGCTGGGAGCATCGGTGTCCGTC
>JAYWBE010000421.1:0-9512 GCA_043781715.1 Gemmatimonadaceae bacterium | reverse complement strand
CCTGATAAGCGTGAGGTCGGTAGTTCAACTCTACCCAGGCCCATAGATCGAAGATTAAGGTCCGCAACGAGTTGCATCGTTCGCGGGCTTTTTCTTTGTCACCGCCGTTGTCACTGTAGGCAGGCCGACGCCAATAGATTTCGGAATGCCCGACTGGCTCGACTACCAAAAACTCGCCGCGTCCATATTCGCCGACTTTGAGAAGAATGCGGTCGTCGTTCACAACGACAAGGTCCACGGCATCGATTCGGGAATCGACCGACAGATCGATGTCTCAATCAGAACAGCAGTCGCGGGGCATGAAATACTAATCATTGTCCAAGCGAAGGATCTCGGGCGCCCTGCGGACGTAAACGTCGTTGGCGAGTTCAAGGCCGTGATCGAGGACGTTCGCGCAGCGAAGGGCGTGCTGATCTGTAGCGGCGGTTTTACAGAGGCTGCACTCAGTTACGCCAAGGGCCTGAACATCGACCTGTGCACTGTTCACGACGCACAAACCCGCAAATGGGCGGTGGATCTCCGGATTCCTCTCCTGTGGGTGGAGACCACCGGTGACATAGCGGTCGAGATCGATGCGGTGGCTGACACGGTCAGCCTTGAGGAGCGCACCCTAGGACCCGACCCCGCGAAATGGACCCTCTCTCTCGGTGCCGGGAACGCTCTCACTACTCTCGGGGATCTGCTCGCCAAGGCGTGGAATTCCGACACCGCTCATCAAGCCTCGGGCAAGACACATCGGCTCGAGTTAGCGCCGCCAGGTATGAGGCTGATGATGAGTGGCTCGTACTCGATTCCCGTTCGCTCAATGGTGTGCACTTATACTGTCCGACGCACGGAGTGGCTCGGAACATTCTCCTTCTCTAGCTGTCGCGGGATCTTCAATCGCGGGACAGGGACTATGCTGACCAAGGTAACCCTGACCGACAAGGACATTCCTTTGAAGCGGGATCCGAGTTGGCTAGAGGTGCAAAACCCTCAGGCCGTGTGGGCCAATTCAACGCTTATGATTCGAGTTGAAAGGGGAATCGGCCCAGATAGTTTCACGTTCAACCGCGGGGAGATCGGCGTTGAAGATGGCTCCTGACTCGGCATCTCCCTAAGGGATGGAATCGAGAAAACGTTCATGATAACTGGAACTGATTTAGCGGAGAGATTCTTTTCGAGCAACGGTACCACATATGATCAGATAGCCAATCTGAGCACTTTGGGACTTGATATATGGTGGAAAAAACTGATCCTCAACAAAGTGCCCAAAGGTTCCAGGCAAATCCTGGATCAAGCTTGCGGGACCGGCATTCTAACTTTCAAAATTGCCCGAAAGTTTCCCCACTGCCGCGTCATCGGCGTCGATCTACAGGACGAATACATAAGCATAGCCAGGAAAAAAGCTAAAGACCTCCAACTAACTAACATCGAGTTTATTTCCGGTCGCGCGGAGGACGTAATTCTGGATGGAGGTTTTGATTGTATAACTTCCTCTTACCTGGCCAAGTACGCTGATCTCGATCGTTTGATCGAAAACGCGAGAGGAATGCTGCGCGAGGGCGGCGTTCTCATCATCCACGAGCTTACTTGTCCTGCTAACCCGGTTTTGGCTAGCCTTTGGAAGCTGAACTTCAAGTTTCTACAAACCTATGGCGCCTGGAAATATCCCGAGTGGGAGACAGCTTTTCGCGAACTGCCGGCTGTCCTCAAGGAAACAAACTGGGTAAATGAGTTGACTGAAATTCTTAAAGCAAACGAGTTTTCCAATATCAACGTAGCGTCTCTCGCTTTTGAGGCATCCGCTATCGTCACAGCCAGAAAAGTGCGATGACTCTTGATCCAAATGAAAACGGACGTCTAGTGGGCGTCCGTTTGTTTTTGTGAGCGGAAAACTGTGAGTCCTCCTACATTTGTGGCTCCGCTCCGCCTCACAACACTGAATGCCCGAGCTAAAAGAGCGGCTCCAACGCACACTCGGCGACAACAAACCCTCGAGCGCGAGCTCGGCGGCGGAGGCATGTCGCGTGTTCGTCGCCGAGGAGCTGTCGCTCGGGCGAAAGAGCTGGGCGTCGAGGCGGCGAAGTGTGCCCATGTCATCGAGAGGCTACGATCCGACCTGGCAAGCATCGAAGGGAGCTTCCGGGCATTGGAACACGCTTCGGGAGACGACGCAATCATTGAGTAAGGCCAGCGATTAGGGCGGCACTCCTACTTATAGGGTGAACACAACGGCCAGAGGGGGTATGTTACCCTCCTGTGGGGATATAGGTATATTACCTGTAGGTGTTTTGCCTATATCACTTACGGCGGAGGAATACAAGAATGACACCAAACAGCACTCCGGGGTTGCTAGACGAACTGCGCCCCACCCTCAGCGAGGTCGCCGGGTGGGTGGGCGTGTCGCACGGCCTCGCGAACATGTGGCGGGAGGAGAAGTCGCAGCCCAAGCCAGCGGATCGTGCGCGCTTAGTCAAAGCCGTCCGAAAGCACGCAGCACGCCTGCTCAAGTTGGCCGATGCTGTCGAGCGCGAAGGTCATGAACGAGCGACGCGGCGACGCGAAGCGACAAAAGATTTATTCCCCCGCCGACAAAAGAAGGCGTGAGTAACAGACACGGTAACACACCCCACTGTTTCCCAATGGCGCCTAGTAGCGTAAGTGATTGAAAATGAATGCCCAATGGCGCCCAATGGCGCTCATTTCATACCTGATAAGCGTGAGGTCGGTACTGCTCCACAAACGGCGGATGCGACCATCCGAGATTGGCGCTGTAGCGATTACCCGTTTCATTACCCGTTTCTCCCGGCAAAGTACTGCATGAATGTCGGAGAAGTCCGGCACCGACGCCCTGATTCCCCTATGAACTTCGGCAATTTGTCGTAGTGTGATTGATAGTGTTCCTGCTCCGAGAGCAGGAGGGGCCTGGTGACTTTCGACTGTTGGTCTCGGTAGCGGTGCAGGTACATCCCTTGCTCTTCGTCCGGATATGGCCTCGCCACGCGCGATTACGGCTTTGTCCGGCGCCGCTATTGCCGGCGGAATCGGAGTCGCCGTAAAACGCGATTCCACGAGGGCGATCGATCGTGCAATACGCCGGCGGATTCATCCGAGACGATCGGCGGCCCTGACCTCCCTGGCAAAGGGGATCAGCTATATCGCTGACCCGCGTACACACCCGTACGTCGCTGCTGCACTGGGACTTCTGATCAACCGCGCGGAGGGCAGCGGCGGCCTGGGGCCGGGCGCAGCGTCACTCGGAGCACTCGCAGTCGATAACGCGACGCGCGTATTCGTGCATCAGCGCCGTCCACCCAAAGCTGGCCGTCATCATGGGCGCAACCGCTACGGGTATCCGAGCGGACACGTGACGGCCGCCACCGCAATCGCAATCGCCAGCGCCGTTGAGATGGTCGACCAGCTTTCACCCGGTGAGCGCAGACTGTTATGGACCGCGGTCGCCGCGATCTCGATTTCCGTGGGCTGGTCCCGCCTCTATCTCGACGAGCACTGGATCGACGATGTCGTCGGAGGCTGGATGGCAGGGATTGCCATCGGCCTCGGCTCAGCCTCGCTCGTAGAGCTCCGAGATTAGCACGGCCGCAATATGAGTTTGCGCTCGCCACCACCTGCTCCGTCGATCAACCCGAAGATCCAGTTGACGTTGAAGCAGCGCATAGGACTTCCAATCCTGCTCGCCGTTCCGATACTGGCGCTATTCCCCCATATTGCTCCCCGACATCTCCGAGAACTCTTAGGGCGTAGCGGCATCCTCGACCGATTGCGTCGGCGCCAGAATCACCGTGTTTTCCAGCGCGCGACGCGTGGCTCTGCGGTCGCCCCAATCTCGATGCTCATCAGATCCTCGCCGACTACCAGAGGACCGGAATAGGTCCTTCGCGTTTCCGTCACCAGCTCGTCGATCGTCGGCGCACTGATCGTCGAATCGGTCGTCAGCAGGACAATATGGGTGTAAACCGCAAGTCTGGGATGGACGCGGGTAAAAACGCGACCTGCGTCCTCCGGGGTAGTGTGGTGTCCGATGATCAACCGAGCGGCTTCGGACGATTGCAGCAGCTCGGGTCTTGCGTCAGCGACCTCGTGAATCAGCACATCCGCGCCCTTCGAAAAGCGAATGAGGTTTTCGCTGGGGCGCGTATCGCCGGAGATCACAACCGAATGCCCTGCATAGTCGACTCGAAAGCCCAGCGATGGCTTTATGAGCGGCCCGTGATCGACGTTGAACGCGGTGACAACGACGCCGTTTCTTTCGTACCGCCAGCCTTCCTCAATGTCCTCGACAATGACGGCGGCGCCTTCCGGCGGCAGCCGTTCGTCCGCAATGCGAATTCGAATGTCGGCTGCGTACGCATCTCTGAGGGATGCTATCATCTGCCTCGTACCCATTGGCCCAAACACGTGCATGGGACTCACCCGGTGGCCGAACGGCGGCGGAAGCCACCCGGTCAGCCAAAGATCCGGAAAGCCGCTGATATGATCCGAGTGCAGGTGGGTGAAGATGACCGCGGTGAGAGCGCTCATCGGGACATGAAGCTGCCAGAGTCGGATGGGCACGCCGCGTCCGCAGTCGATTAACAATTTCTCGGAGCCCGCTTCCACGAGCGTGCTTGGACCGAACCTCTCGACCGTTGGTATTGGGCTTCCGGTTCCGAGAAGGGTCACTTTGAGCGTCTGTGCCTGTACCGTAGTCGAGCCGGGCAGGAGGAGTGGCACCGCCAAAAGCCAGTGCATGATGATACGAGTCATGGTGAGACCTCTTATAGGAGTCCGCCCGCGCCATGCGAGAGTTGTTAGCGCTGAGACGCATGGTGTCAGTTGTGGTGTCCATTCGCATGCACAAAATGTTCGCGGAAGTGCGCAATATATTCTTAAATGCGCGACATGCTGAGCAGGATGTTCGTGAAAGGTAGGCGAGTAGGAACTTCTGAGCCCAATTCATGTTCGTATGAAGCTGCCTGATAAGCGTGAGGTCCGAGGTTCAACTCCTCGCAGGCCCATGAATCAGAACTTATTGCCCCGCTTGAGGATACGTCCTTGAGCGGGGTTTCTGCATCCTGTCCAAATTGGGTCTGCTGTCGATTCGCGCTGTCGATTGGGTCACCGAGACCCAACGCCACGCCTCTGATCACGATTCGAAAGCGCATTTCTCATCGTTGCCTGGTCCGCATGCTGGTATACCGTCATCACCGTCAACGGGCTCTTCCAGCCACCCAAGTAGCAGAGGTCTGCCATCGGGGTGTCGGCCTTCATGTCGTTCACAAACTTTCGACGAAGGCTGTGCCAGCCTAGCCTGGCCGTGCGTGGTATCTCGGCCAACTTCTCCGATTTCCGCCACCAGTCCCGAACCAAATGCCGCGACACTGGCTTCGACGAATCGTCCGGAGATGGAAACAGCCACATGCGAGCCGAACGCTCAGTGGTTGATCGGATCGCAAATGACTCTCGCATCTCGCCCGATGTAGTAGGCCGTTCTTGGACCGAATTGTTTTTCGGCTCCTATAAGTTCTGGGACTCAGTGTTTGATGCAGAGATCGAGGAACCCGGCGAGTTCGGAATCACCCACGTCCGTCGAAAAATCGGCGATGTAACCGACCAACGCATCATCGGGGTGTATCCTCCCGGCGTCTTTGCCGGTGACGAAGTCCCAGAACTACCGGTCCCACAGTTCATTGTTGACCGCTACTTCAGGATGAGAAACGATGTGCAGTTCATCCGGCCAGTAGTGAGCGCGATTTCCGAAGAACTTGTTCGTCATTTAGCCGCGATCCAGACGCTCTCCATCGCCTCCGTCCACGCCAGTTCGAGCAATTGATTTGCGATATTCTGCGTAAACACGGCTGGGATGTGGAGCTGACGCCTGAGTCGAGGGATGGAGGCTATGACATCATCGGGTTTAGTGGTGTCAGCGGCGGTATTAAGAGCCACTGGATCATTGAGTGTAAGAAATGGGCGCCCGATCGAAAAGTAGGAGTAGAGGTCGTACGTGGCCTCTGTGGGGTGAAGGAGCAGCTCAAATCTGCAAACGCCATGATCGTGACAACGAGTAGCTTTACCCGCGGAGCGAATGAACTGGCGCATAGCCGCTGGGATCTTTCTTTGAAGGATTACACAGCGGTGACAGATTGGCTTCGCGCGATCAGCGGTTGAATCGTCGCACCCGTCTCGTGCTATCTAACGTACGTTGCTGCTGCCAAGCACTTTTCGGATGCGGCTACGCCGCGATGGTTGTAACGTGGTTGCGGCCGAACTAAAGCGTTAGCTAGATACAGGGCCGCCGCTCGCGGTTCAGGGAAGGAGTGCCAAAGCCAATGGGTCTTTTCAGCAGCTTCTTGCGTCCCCGTCGTCAGCCAGCCGCCATTCTTACTGAGGCCATTGAGCGACTTCAGATGGGCACCCTCACCAATCTCACCGCCCTGTATAGTTCGAGGCTCCCAGCTAGCGAAGCCCTTTTGCTTGCGAACTGCGTCCTAACCTACGCCATGCGCGTTGAGCCGCTCGGCCCCGAAGCTCAGAGTTACCAGAAGAGCCACAAAGCGTTCAGGTCTGACAATCCTTTTTGATGGGGCCGATCCGACGTAGCGTTAGCTGAGACCGATTCGCTGCAACGCGGCGTTGAAGCGCGGGTCTCCGCGAAGTGGCACGTAGCCCGGATCAAGTTTAAGATAGATCACCCCGGCTGACCGAGCTTGGATTGCGCGGTCGAGGCAGGCGAAGGCTCGATCGAGATTACCCATCGCGGCGTAGCCCATCGCCAAGATCTCTTCGCGCATGTAGTGTTTGCGCGCGTCTTCATCCAGGCGGCTAAGAATCTCCTCGGCCTCTTCCCGGCGATTGAGAGCCGCCAACGCCCGGACGATCAAAGCGTCATAGGACCGAACACTGGTCTCTAGTCTTTGCCCTCTGCGGTACCACTCCAGCGCCTTCTCGGCATCTCCTTGCGCAAGAGTGGCTGATCCGGCGTCGAGGTACGACTGGAAGTAATCGCTGTCCAGCTCGAGTGTCTTTTCGGCCTGCGCGATGGCTCCGGCATAGTCGCCAGCGTAAAGGAGAAAGCGACTCAGCCAACGACTCGACTTCGGGAAAATTGGATCGAGCGCCACCGCACGCCTCATTTCGCTGATCGCTTCTCCGAGTTTTCCGACTGTTGGCAGAGCGCTTCCGAAAGACCATGCGGCTTCCGCATCATTCGGATTGAGCGAAACGGCTTTCCTCAATTGCTCCTCGCCGGCTCTAAACTCCCACTCATACCAGCAGAGCACCTTGCCGAGCGATGTCATTGCCTCGGCGAGTTCTGGATCGTACTCCAGAGCTCTTTTCGATGCCGCCTTCGCTCGAGGATACGCTTCCTCTGGCGCCATCCAGTCGTCAGCCAACTGACACCAGCAGTCTGCTATCCCGGCATAGGCTCTGGCAAACCCTGGATCCTGAAGAAGTACATGCTGATAGAAATCCAGACTCTTTCGCAAACCGGGCTCAGTAAACTTATTGAAGAAAAACCGTCCCTTGAGATAAAGGTTGTATGCTTCGAGATTCTTTGCCGGGACTACGAGCTGTTCGGAGGAGTCTACCAGCCGGAGCTTCAACGCATCGACAATCGCCCGCGAAATCTCGTCCTGGATTGCAAATACATCCTCGAGTTGGCGGTCGTAGGTCTCCGACCAAAGCTGGTAACCGTTTTCGACATTGACCAGCTGTGCCGCGATGCGTATTCGACTCCCGACTTTTCTGACGCTTCCCTCCAGCACTGTGGTGACGCCGAGCTTCTCGCCGACTTCACGGACGTCGATGTTCTTGCCCTTGAACGCGAATGAGGAACTCCGAGATCCTACTTGGAGGCTCGGCACCTTTGCCAGAGCGTTGATGATCTCCTCCGTCATCCCATCGCTGAAGTATTCGTTTTCCGGATCCGCGCTGAGATTCGTCAGGGGAAGGACAGCGATTGATTTCTGGGGTCGGGGTTTGCGATCAGGCTCTGTCTTGCCTGGAGACATCTGCCTCGGACGCCCGATTCGGTCGAGCGCTTCGATCAGCTGCTGGCCGGATGCCAGACGGTCCACAGGGCTTCGGCTTAGGAGTTTGCCGAGAACGTCATCGACTTCCGATGGCACGTCGCGCGCGGCCTGCACTTTAGGGATCGGAGACATGAACCGCTTTACAAGAATTGCCTGTGCGTTGGGGCCGGTGAATAGAGCTTCGCCGGTGAGCATCTCGTAAAGCACGCAACCAAGGCTATAAAGATCACTCCGCCCGTTAACATCGGTCTCTCCCGAGGCCTGTTCGGGGCTCATGTACGCCGGAGTACCGACGGACATCCCTGTGCGTGTGATCGTGCGTCCACCTGTCACAGCCTTGCCGATCCCGAAGTCGGCTACCATGGCTGCGCCTTCATGCAGCAGGATATTCTCGGGCTTGATATCTCGATGCACGACATTGTGGCGGTGCGCGTAATCAAGTGCGGAAGCAACTTCACGCGTCAGCCGGAGAGCCTCCTCCAGCGGCAGCTGTCGTTCGCGTTCTAGGCGGTCCCTGAGCGCTGCCCCCTCCATGTTCGGCATAACGTAGAAAAGCACGCCGCCCGCGTTTCCGGAGTCGTGTACAGGAAGGATGTGGGGATGATTCAATCCTGCGGCGAGCCTAATTTCCCTGAGGAAGCGATCCTCGCCGATCTCTGCTGAGATCTCGGGGCGGAGTGCCTTCAATGCAACGCTGCGGTCGTGGCGCAGATCACGGGCAAGGTACACGATCGCCATGCCGCCTTCGCCGAGCTGCTGGAGGATCGTGTAGCGACCGTCGAGCGCGACCGCCAGTCGCTCCTGAAGCGTTGTCATCCATCAGAAAATGGCTGGGCGACGCCACGCTCGCCACCACCCCTTCACATTCTATCACCCGGTAAGATCAGGATCGATTGATCCTCGCTGCATAACCCCCACCACCCTCCTGCTCTTGGAGCAGGAGCGCGGTCGGAATTCTCACGGAGCTGTTGCTCATGCTGCGTCACCTCACGCTTGATGGGCGTTAGGTTTGGAAGGCGAACCTAGTGCTCGCATGAGCGCGAGGTGCATGCGCCTTGATAAGCGTGGGCTAACCGCCAGGCCAGAGCTTCGAAGGCGTTCGTGCACCTCGTCAACTCTCCGGCTGCGGAAACGCTGGTCGCGTGTTGCACGTTCGCGCCGTGCGCGACATATTCGCCCACACGCAGCCAGCGCTCGGCCTGTCTCGCCAGCGCCGGTCCGTCCACCGAGTGCGAGCCGAACGCGGAGAGCCGCTCCATGACACTGGACAGACGACGGTTCCTGCACTTTACGGCCGCCGGAATGGTCGCGAGCCTGACGAGCTCCGCGTGCGCTCGCGACAGCGGCGAGGATGCGCGCGCGCTGGCGCGACCTGAACTGCTCGACATGTTAGGCGCCGAACGCGTCCGGGAGATCGGGGCGCGCTATCGGGCGGCCGTGCCGAACGAGAATAGCGCGGCCGCGCTGCGCGCCGCCATCTCGGACTCACGTGGTCAA
>JAYWBE010000420.1:0-3150 GCA_043781715.1 Gemmatimonadaceae bacterium | reverse complement strand
GTGGTCTTCCGTACAAGATCCGCTTCAGCCTGGGTCGCATTGAAATGTGGATTGACCTAATGGGGTGAGAACGAAGTTGGGATGGTTAGATCGAGTGGGGTTGCAACGAGCAGATCGCTGCGAGCGAGGTAGTCGGGTAACTATCACCCGCTGACTGGCGCACGGAATGCCTTTGCGAAGTCTTTGCGAATTCTTTGTACGGTCAAAACTCCCTCAGGGATGAGAGTGATGCCCAATCACGACGTGCCGCGCCGGAGGCGCCACCGCAACGAGAGAAGTGCGATAATAGTATGATGTCCGCTCGCACCGCTCTCGTCATCGATGACGAACCTCAGATCCGTCGCGTTGTGCGACACGCTTTGGCGGAAGACTTCGGCCGAATTCTCGAAGCGGAAAGCGGCAGCAAGGGGATCGATCTGGCGGCTGCTGAGCGCCCAGCGCTCATCGTACTCGATCTCGGCTTGCCGGACATCAGCGGATCCCAGGTCTGCACCGAGGTGCGCAAATGGTCGGACGCGGCTATCCTCGTCCTTTCGGCGCGCCACTCGGATCAAGAGAAGGTTGCCCTGCTCGATGCCGGGGCCGACGACTATGTCACGAAGCCTTTCAGCACCATCGAGCTCAAGGCTCGCGTGCGAGCGCTGCTCCGGAGATCAGCCGCGCGCGGATCGAATGGAGCTGGCGCGATCCAGTGCGGCGACCTAAAGATGGATCTCGATGCCCGCACGCTCACACGCAGCGGTGCCCTGGTTCACCTGACGCCCATCGAGTGGGAGCTCGTGCGAGTTCTGATGACGCACGCCGGGAAGACGATGACGCACAGGCAGCTTTTTTCCGCGGTCTGGGCGGGGCGAGCTTACGGCGACGCCCAGCAATACCTGCGCGTCCACATTGCCAACGTTCGCCGCAAGGTCGAACCCGATCCTCTCAGTCCACGCTACATCTTCACCGAGCCGGGAGTCGGGTATCGGTTCGCTGCGGGTGAATAGGTCCATGACAAACCGGATGCGGTCGTGAGCCGAGCCACCGGCGATTGGATTCGCTCACGGAGCGCAGGATGGAGTCTGGCTTTCGCCAGCCTCGCGGCCGCGGCTCTGGTCCTGTTCGCGTTCAGAGCGGATCTCGACAAGGCTCACGTCGCGCTCGTTTTTCTCCTCGTCGTCCTCGGGTCGAGCGCATCCGGCGGCCGCGTCCTCGGCGTAACGATCGCGATCGTGGCATTTCTCATATTCGACTGGTTCTTCCTTCCGCCATACAACACGCTGCTCGTTCGCAATCCGCTCGACTGGGTCGTCCTCGTCGCGTTTCTGATAACGAGCTTCGTCGCCGCCGAGCTGCTCTATCGCGCCCGCGCCGAGCGTGCGGCGGTCGAAGGAGCGGAGGCGCTGCGTGAAGCTGACAAGCTCAAGGATGCGCTTCTCGCTTCCCTCTCACACGATCTAAGGACGCCGCTCACCACGATCAAGGCGCTCGCCCACGAGCTCCAGCCGCTGGGTGACGAGAGGACGTTCATGATCGAAGAGCAGGCGGATCGGCTGAATCGTCTTGTGACTGACCTGCTCGATGTCGCGCGCCTCGACGGCGGGGCACTCCCACTCGACATCCAGGTCAACGCCGCCGACGATCTCCTCGGTGCCGTCATGCAACACGTGTCTGGCCGGCCGGATCGGCACCGCCTGAAGGTCGCTCTCGACGATCCGTCTTCGCTTTCGCTGGGTCGCTTCGATTTCGTGCACTCCCTGCGGATCCTCGCCAACCTGGTGGACAACGCGCTCAATTATGCGCCGGTCGACACACCGGTCGAAGTGACGGGTGGTCTCGACAACGGTGAGATCGTTTTCCGCGTGGCCGATCGCGGCGCTGGGATCCCAGCGACTGAGCGTGATCGACTCTTCACGCCGTTTTACCGTCCCGCCGGGCGAGTCCCCGACGCAGGTTCCGCCGGACTCGGGCTCTCCATCGCGCGTCGCCTCGCAGAAGCTCAGGGCGGCACCCTCAGATACAGCGAGCGCCACGGTGGCGGCACAATGTTCGAGCTGAGGCTCCCCGACGCGCCCGCATCTCCGTAGCGATGGCCCTCCACGCGTAGGGTTGATCCTCAAGGACGCGGTTCGGGTATGCCGTACCGGGGACGGCCGTCTCTGTCCACGCCACCAGCCAGCCAGCCACAGTTACAACGGACTGCTTCCTACCGCGAGATTCGATGCACCGCCTTGAGTATGAGCGCGCCATTCAGCGGATGAGAGAGTACTCGGCGCGAGGGAAACCGGCTTGGTACCGATGGATCGGTCGTATAGCCTGAGTTCCAGACGGCGTACACATCATCGCCAATCTTGGGAATCCAGTGGAAGCGAAGATTGAAGTCCACGCGCTGAGACTCGTTGTTAAACTGAACGAACCCGAGAAAACCAGTGCGGGTATTGAAAGTGTATTCCAGTCGGCCCGCAGTCTGAATGGCGGTGACACTCCCCGCTGAGAGACGCGCCGACGTAACGGAATGAGTGGCTCCGACGATCACGTGTCCCCCGCCACGAAAAGTCGCGCCGAGCCCCGCGGACGTGCTGTGACCATCGTAAAATTGCCCGCTGCTGATGATCGCCTCCGCGCTGAGCGGACGCCCGGTCGAGGTTTGGTATTGAACGTCGCCAGTGGTCCACCAATAGCGGCCGGCCGCGATGGTCGTGCCGCGAAAGATCTCGAACGCCTCGCTCGGGGCGTCCAGCTCGCGTCGCACGTTGAACTCGAAGTGATCGCCGGACTGTAGGTCGCCAGCCAACGCATGCCACTCGAAGTCCGCGGTTTGCCACGTCGACGGATCGGTAAGACTGTGTCTTCGATTCGTAATGATGTCCCAACTGGGAATTGGTGTCAGGTCGAGCTGGCGAATGCGCCAGAAACGCGGGCGCGGCTGGAGGTCGATGTGTCCGGTCGTCTCCCAAATACCGGTCCGTCGCACGAACCCCATGGTGGGATTGAAGCCCGAATCGATCGAATAGAGCGAGACGAAGCTGTCGAACAAATCGTTCGGTGCGTCGGTCGATATTCGCCACGCGAGCGGCGTCCCGAGAGCCGCGGTTGTTCTGGTGCCCATCATCCAGAAGTGCGGCTCGACGTTGTAGCCACTCATCACGAGCGGAAAGTCGAGATCCA
>JAYWBE010000419.1:0-26179 GCA_043781715.1 Gemmatimonadaceae bacterium | reverse complement strand
GAATGCTCTCGAGTCCGGCGTACGTGCACATAACCTCCGGACGCGCACCACCGAGCAGGAAGCTCAGACCACCACGAGCGTGGAAGTTGAGATTCGCGCTTGGCTTGTGGTTCGGCATGTAGTCAACGACACCATCAAGGCGGAGCGCCGTGCGATTGGCGACCGCGAGGCGGAGACCAGCGAGGCCGCTGGCGCCGAAATTATAGGTGTAGCTGTCAGGCGCCGAGCCACCCTTGAACTTGTAGCTCGTGCGAACTCCACCGGCGCCGAGGATGAACTGGCTCTGCCGGCCCATCAGTCGGATCGGGAAGTTGTAGTTCAGGCGTGTAGCGAAAGCCGACGCATTGACATCGGTCGGCCGCGCAGGTGTGCAGCAAATGGCGCGATTGGTCTGCGGCGAATAGTAGCCATCACCTTCGAGCTCCCAGCGTGGATCGCTGAGAAAAACACCGAGTCGTCCGCCGTAGCCGATTCCGTTCTTCGGAATCGCGCCAGGGCGACCGGCGTTATCGTCGAAACGGCTCCATTGAGCGAAGCCGCCGAGCTCAACCGTGCCGGGGAGTGGGGCATCCAGATTGTCCCACCACACGTACGGCGCCCACATCACCGGGTTACCCGTTGCGCCGCCACCCATCAGGTCGCGCAAATCCGGCGACAGCTGGAGACCAGCCTGCGCGCCGAAATCGAACTTACTGCCATTGGAGGGCAGATAATTCACGAGTCCGTCAATTCGGAGCGAGACACCGCCGAAGCCGAGGTTGAATCCGGCCAATCCGTTGACGCCATAATTGTAGGTCCCGGCGCCAGCGTCAGTCCCGCCGCGGAGGTTCTCGAGAACTCCGCCCGCTCCAATGTGGAAGGACGGGAGGTTCGCGATCGGGAAGCTATACACCAGGCGCGCCGTGAACGCGCTCGCCTTCACATCGCCGGCAACAGCGTTGCTCGCCGAGCCGAGGAAGCGGTCGCCGACCTTCGACCGCGCGGGCGTGTAAGACCCGTCAGCCTCGAGGTTCCAGTTGGGCGCGATGAAAGCGCCAACCCGTCCGCCGTAACCCCAGGACTTTCCGAAACCGGAATCCAGGTTCCACTTGCTATCGAAGTGCGTCCACGTGCCGAACCCTCCTACCAGCAACGTACCGGGCGACTGTGCTGCCGCCGTTCCGCCGAGGAGTAAGGCCGTCATCGCGCAGACGGTCCAACTTCTTCTCAACATGATTAATTCCTCTCAAAGGGTGGAGATGCTTACAGCGGTTACCGCGGTTGCACGTTGGGTCGTGAGGCAGGATGCATGCCCAGTGAGCGCGCGAGCGCTCTCCAGACCGACCCCCTCACAACTGGACAAACTAGCAAATCTTTTCGGAGGCGCTAGTGATGCACGCCCTTAAAAAACAACGCGACAAACATTCGTCACGCTCCGCCGATTTGTGGCTGCGGTAGCCGTTCTCGTCGTGGTGTAAACGGCTTGCAAGTGCCACGCCAGCCAACACCATTGGTGGGAATATGCACGGCTTTGAAACGAAATACCAGAATGCCGACCAGAAAACTCGCCCGTGTCAGGGGTCGCGAACCCGCCCAGGCCAGTTACGTAAGTGCGCGCAGCACAACCAGGTAAGCCCGTTCAGGCCATGGCATCGGCCGATGCGCAGCTGCGCTTCGGACCTCCGCTACGAAACAACTCGCCGCCACCACGGCCCGCGCTGCCGCGCCAGAACTTTTTCGGTCGCCCTTTCCCACGCTTTCTTCATCTCCAATCCGTCCGCGAAACGCTCCTCGGGCTTTGCCGCAAACGCGATGCGGAACCAGTTGGCGAGCACGGCCGGAAAAGGTGCCAGATCCGCCCGCTCGCCCAACTGCCGCGCCAGTATGCTCCGCGCATCGTCTTCTCCGAACGGTGCCTCGCCCGTCATCGTGAAGTACACGATCGCGGCCAGCGCGAAATAATCCGCCGCTGGCCCCTGCTGCTCGCCGAGGAGCTGCTCCGGTGCGGCGAACGCGGGCGTGCCCGTTGTACCAACTACATCCTCACCGGTGACGTTCGCGATGCCGAAGTCCGTGATGCGCCAGCGCTGATAACGATCAATGAGAATGTTCTCGGGCTTGAGATCGCGGTGCAATATGCCATTCGCGTGCGCGACATTGAGGCCGTCCAGAACCTGTTCGACCTGCGATGCGATCTCGGCCGCCTGGCGCGGACCGGATCGCGCCACGAGACTCGCCACACTCCCTTCTTCGGCCAGCTCCATCGTGTACCAGGAGAGATCTCCGCTCGAGTCCCAGTCGTAGATCGGCACTATCGCCGGATGCGCGAGCTGCGCGGCGAGCTTCGCTTCGCGCCAGAACGCTCTCACCGCCTTGTCATCGCGCGCGATTGTTGGGTGAAGCGCCTTCAGCGCGACCTCGCGCTCAAGGGAGAGATCGCGCGCGCGCCACACAGTTCCGAACGCGCCGCTGCCGAGCTTCGAGAGAATCTCATAGTCGTCGCCGACTGCCCAGCGGACGTGCGCCTCCGCGGACTCCTGGGCCGTGCTGTCAGGCTCACCCCGAACCATCACCACCGTCCGCGCGGGATCGCCCCGATCCACCGCGCGCAGAAGAACCGCCAGCGATGGAAAACGATCGGCCGGACTCGGTGACAGCGCGCGGTCGAGCGCGGTCGCCATCGACTCGGGCGTCTCGGGGCGCACCAGCTTGATCGGCGGCGCGCCCCGAGACGGAGGCGCTTCACCTGTGAGCGCGGTAAAGCACATCGCGCCGAGCTGCCACTGGTCGCTCGCGGGCGTCGGGACCCACTCGCCCGATTCCCACTCGGGCGGCATCGGGAGCAGCTCTGCACGCATTGGACGCGAGGCCTCGAGTGAGCGTATCTCGAGCGGACCATTACCGGGCCTGACGCCCGGGGGAATCGCCTCGCGCGGAACCGCCCACTGCCACTCCAGCATCCACAGACGCCCCGTCGGCGTCGTCCACAGCGCGTCGCCGTTCAGCCCGCCGTGCGCGATCCCGGTTTCGTGCAGGTACGAGAGCGTCGAGCAAGCTCCTCGAAGCATCTGAAAGACGTACGGAATGTCCGCGAGCCCGAGGCGCGCCAGACGCGCGCGCACAGTCTCGCCAGTCACCCACCGGCGTAGATAGCCAGGCCCGCGACGGGCGTCACGATACGCCGTCCAGTAATGATAGGTCGTCGGAATCGAAGGATGACTGCGCTGCGCCAGCTGCCTCGCTTCCTCGAAGAGCCACGGAGTGTGAGCCGGATCGGGCGCGGTAACCAACGACAGCGACCGCCCCAACGCGTCGACCACTTCCTGGTAGTGGCGATAGTCGCCGACCATCCCGCCCGGACCCCACGACCACTCTGGAGGCAACTGCCAATCGAAGAGGTGCGGCGGCAGAACCTTGGTCGCGCGGGGCGTCTCTACTCCGCGATTCATCCCGTTCATGCCTCGCTCCGCTCAAGTACTATGAGCACTCTGGTTCCTTTTCCTTCTTCGCTGGTGATCGCAATCTCCCCTCCCCACGCTTCGATCAATCTGCGGCTGACGGCGAGCCCGAGTCCGCTGCCGGTTGTGCGCGTTGAAAAATGCGGCTCGAAGATCCTCGGCAACACTCCCGGAGCGATGCCAGACCCATCGTCAACCGTTTCAATCGTCACTCTTCCGTCATCCTCACGCAGTGAGATATCGACGTGACGCGCGAGCGCGAGGCGCGCGTTCTCGAAAACGTTGAGCAGCACGTCCCGCATCTCGTCCTTCCGCGCCATCGCCCACGCCGGCCTGTCGGCACCCCACAATTGCCACTTCACCTTGCGGTCGCCCATCTGCTCCAGGGCGACGACATCCTTCACCACGGCGGCGACGTCGACAGCGAGCGCGGGCGGCAGGTCCGCCGGCGCGCTGCCGTAGCGACTGAACGAGCGCGCGATGTCGTCGAGCCTGTCAATCTCGGCCAGGATTCGTTTCACGTTGTCGTTGAGCACCTGGTCGTAGTCGACGCGCGGATCACTGTGCGCCCGCCGCAAATGCTGAACCCCCAGTCTAATCGGTGTGAGCGGATTCTTGATCTCATGGGCGATCTGACGCGCCATCTCGCCCCACGCCAGCACGCGCTCGGCGCGCGCCACTTCGATGCGGCTGAGCTCAAGGTCTCTCGCCAGCCGCTTCGCGGCGATTCCACTGAGCCATAGCGCCGCGAGCCCACCGGCGGCCGTCGCGAAGAGAACGAGGATCCCGAGATCGCGACGCCGTCTGTCCAGTGCGAGATCGTCGCTTCGCGCCGGCGCAGCGAGCACGTAGTGCTCCTCCCCCGGACTGAGCGCCGCGCTGTACCCGAAGAGCACTTTTGCGGAGCCGAGCGATGCTTCCCAGGTGGCTGAAAGCTCGCCACTAGTCTCGAGCCGGAGCTCCACCGGTGGCGGCAGCGGCCGTCCGGTCGGAGCAAGCACATCGAGCAGGCTATCGCTCGTTCGCTCGAGAAAGCCCTTGGAATAGAAAAAGAGCGGACTATCGAAGCGGCGAGCCGCGCCCGGCAGTTGCTCGTACTCGTTGCCTGCAGCCACCGCGTGGAGGGTTTCAAGAACGAGAACTTCGTGCATCTGCAAATGGTCGCTTCGCAGTCTCTGATACGACCATACCGCAAACGCAATCGCCGGAATGACGAAGAAGGCGAAGAGAGCGAGGGTGAGCCTGGCATGGTAGGTGTAAATCCAGCGCGCCGCGCGCACGCGGAGCCAGCGAACGAAACCTTTTTCCGCCAGCGCGCCGAGCAGCCAGAATTGGCCGGCGAACAACAGGTCGAGAAGCAGGACGAGAATTCCGCGTTCGGCCCGCGCCCACGGCGAACGCAGGTCGATCTCCACATGCGCGCGCATCGTCCCGGCGCTTGTCGAGATCAGCCGGTCGCCGTGAAGCTCGTCTCCCACTCTATGCCACCTCACCCGCGTGGTGTCGGCACGAACGGTGGGCGAGACATCCGTCAGGGCGACAGTGTAGGGAGGATCGTCGCCGGAAGGCGGCGCCATCCCGAGAAGGGCGGCGTAAGGATTTGCGCTGAGAAGTCTTGTACGCGGCAGTACCAGCACCGATGTCGCGCCGCCCGACGGATTGGCCACGGCGGCAAGAATCTGAACGCCGGTAGGGCCGAGTGTGCTTCGCGTCACCGTCTGTCGCGTGGCGATCGCCTCCTTGACCGCGTTGGACACCGCCTCGGAGTCAGGCTCCGCGGGCGCGACCGCAAATTCGGAGATCTGCGTCGCGGTCTGACTCCAGGATGCAATAGTCGCCGGATACTCCGCGGATGCCAGGTCGGAGGCAGCGTACGCTTTCAACAAGTCCGCGCGACTCAGCGGCTGCGGAGACTGCGAGAGCGTGGTGACGAATCGACGCGTGAGCTGGACCGCGTAATCGTCAACGTGCCCGAGCGCGGCGACATCCTGTTCGGCGAGCTGCATGCGCGCCCGGGATGTCGTAGACCAGAGGCCGCCGAGCGCAACGATAGCGGAAACTGAGGCGATGATGAGCGCCGCCCGGAAGTTGACGATTCCCGGCTTGCCGAATGCCATACGCAGCATCCGGTAAGCGGCGAGCAGCACGGCGAAAAGGAAGAGGAAGAGCGGAATCTCCCACGAGAGCCAGAGACCGGGTGTAGAGCCCCACGGCGGCTGCCCGATTCCTCGTACAATGTTCGATGCAAACGGAATCCCGATGCCGAGCATCACGATGGCGCCGAGGGCGGCGTACGCGCGCCGCCAGCGGGGCTCTGGGTGCGCGCGAATGACCGCGTACACTGCCAGGAGAATCAGGGCCGCGCTGATGCAAAGCGCGCCGGCATTCGCCGTGAGCGGTCCTCCCAGCTTCGAGAAGTAGTACGCCGGATCAAAGAGGCGCGAGGCATTGGAGAATGAGTTCCAGGGAATTAGCGCCGTGATCGTGAGCCCCACCGCGACCGCGAAGAGCCGCTCAGCCAGCGCGCGTCTCTCCCGCCAGGCGTAGACGAGAAACGCGAGAGCGAGAATGACGAGAGCTACGGCTCCTCTCGCGCGAAGCATCGATGCGCGGCGGAAGCTGACCTCTTCCGCCGTTGCAAGTCGCGGCAGCGCGCGCAGAATCGGCTTGCCATTGGCGGAGAGCACAGCTGGTCCTCCTCCCGCATTCGCCGGCGGGGAAAACTCGTAGGAAGCCACGCCCTGAGCGGGGGCCAGGCGTTCGTCCACCGATTCGGTGAGCCTGTTCGCCGGCGGCGCGGCGTGCAGCACCGCCGAGGCGACTGCACGCCGGTCGCGGCGCGTCTCGACCACGTTGAGGGTCGTGTAGAACGGACTGAACGTCACGCTGACGGGGCCGCGGAGCGTATCGGGATCGATCCTCATTTCGCCCGACCAGGCGAAGGGACGATCGTGGTCGAAGAGGACGACCGATTCTCCATCTCTCTGGGGAGTTCTACTTGAGAGAAACGCGAAGGCCCCTTCGGGGTCGGTTGGTGCATCGAGCGCGCGAGTCGCCCTCTCGTCGAGACGCTCACGCGTCTCAGTGAGAGTCCGCTCCAGCGAGCGCAGGGCGCCTTCGGCCGCATCAACCCGCTCGTTTCCGTTTGGCGAGACCGGCCCGGACGTGCGTGGAAGCGCCGGAGTTCTGACCCACATCGCAATCAGGAAAAGCGGAATCGCGGCAGCCGCGAGGATTGCGCGTCGCGGCAGGTGACCGCTTCTTACATTAGGACTACCAGCCGATGCGATGACTCTTCCCTCCTCCATTCCAGTTTCCGGGCCGCTGCGGGTCAAGGAGCTCAATCCGGCGCAGATCAGTGCGATACTCGGCAATGATCCGCGGCTCATCATCCCGATCGGGACGTGCGAGCAGCACGGTCCTCACCTTCCGCTCGGGTGCGACACGATAATCGTCGAGCACATGGCGGACGATCTGTCTGCGGAATATGGCGTGTTGCGGGCTCCGACGGTGGAGTACGGAGTGAACGTCGACACGGAGCGCGGGTTCACCGGCAATGCTTCGCTGAGAAAAAAGACGCTGCACCGCATGCTCAACGACCTGCTCGATTCGTGGGAGGCGACCGGCGTGCGCGAGTTCATTCTGCTCACGGCGCACGGGCACGATCCGCATCAGGAGGCGCTTGCGACGGTCATCACCACGGCTGCCCGCGTCAGAGTCGTCGACATGTTCGGCGTGAATCTCTCCGACCTGCTCGAAGGCCAGAGGGAGGCCATGCACGGAGACGAGGTCGACACATCCATAATGCTCTTTCTGGCGCCGCAGTTGGTGAGCCTTGATCAGGCACAGGACTATATGATGTCGCGCGAGCAGCTCAGGCGGTACAGGCGCGGCTGGCTCACCGTTCCGAGCGGAAGCGCGGGGTCCATCGGGAGGCCGTCTCTCGCGTCGGCGGAAAAGGGGAAGCGCATATACGAACGCATCTACGCCAAGATCAGCGACCGTATCTTTCTGGCGCCCGCGTCGACCGAGTAAGGCCCCGCGCTACAACGAGCCGGCCTTAATTCAATCTTAGGGAAACTCGGTGTGTTCGAGGCTGAAACTCTGTTGTATAGTTGGCCGTAAGTGTTCGAAAAGCCCACCTCCCCTACAATGATACGATCACTGCTTTTCTTAAGTCTTGTGGCAGGCGCCGTTCAGGCATCCGCCCAGATTACTCCGCGCGATTCGACTGGCCAGGCCACGCTGACCATCGATCAGGCGATCGAGCTGGCCCGGCGCAACAACCCCGAGCTCCAGCAGATTCAGAACAACCGCATCAACGCCCGTGCGGCGGTGCGGAGCGCGTATGGCGCTCTGTTGCCGAGCGCGGACGCATCGCTCAGCATGCAGAGGCAGCAGGGCGGCCAGCAGATCTTCAGCGGCGCCAGTCTCGGCGCCAGCTCCGACGTCAACCAGTCCACCTATCAGATCGGCGTGAACTACAGGATCAACAGCGCAACACTGATTACCCCGAGCCTGCAGCGTGCCAATCGCGATGCGGTGGAGGCGGACATCACCGGCGCGACCGAGACCCTGCGCAGCAACGTGCGGCAGCAGTACCTGTCGTCGCTCCAGGCCGAGGCAAACGCAGATCTCCAGGACTCGCTCGTAGTAGCATCGCAGCAGGAGCTGATTCTCGCGCAGGCCAGAGAGATCGTCGGCTCCGGCACGCAGCTGGACGTCCAGCGCGCCGAGGTTTCGCTCGGACTGCAGCAGGTGCAGGCGCTGAAGGCGAGGAGTCAGGTCGAAATCGAGAAGCTGAGACTGTTCCAGCTGATGGGCGTCCCTCAGCCGCCGAACGTGAAGCTAGTGAGCCAGTTCCCGGTCACCCCGACGGCGCTCAATCTCCAGGAGCTCATCGAGTCCGCGCGGCGTCAGAACCCGGGTGTTCTCGCGCTGCGGTCAAGGGAGCACGTGTCTGACCTGAACGTGAAACGCGAAAAGGGCGAGTACTCGCCAACCCTGTCTCTGTCGACGGGAATCGGCGGCTATACGTTCGGCTACACTAACTCCAACTTCCCGGTGCAGCAGGCGGCGTCGCAGCTCGACGCGTCGCGCACGAGCTGCATCAGGACCGAGGAAGTCCGCGCGGCGCTCAACCTTTCGAACCAGCTCGCTGAGTGCAGCTCGATCGCGTTCACTGCCGCGCAAGCGCAGGCAATCCGCGACGGCAACGCGAGGTTCCCTTTCAACTTCACAAAATCGCCGCGCTCCCTGACAGCGACGCTCTCGCTTCCGTTGTTCGACGGATTCTCGCGCGAGCAGCGGTTGCAGGCGGCGATGGCGAGCCGGTCCGACGCGCGCTACAGCGTGAGATCAAAGGAGCTGGCGCTGACAGCAGACGTGACCGCGGCGTACCTGATACTCGTGACGGCGGAAAAAACCGTCGCTCTCCAGGAACAGAACGCCGTCAAAGCCAAGCAGGAGCTGAAGCTGGTGCAGGACCGGTACAGAATCGGGGCGACGACGTTCGTCGACCTGACCCAGGCGCGCGCGACCTACGAGCGCTCCGAGAGTGAGCGCATAACCGCCGTGTACGACTATCATAAAGCCTTCGCCGCTCTGGAAAGCGCCGTTGGTCATTCCCTTCGCTAATCGGATCGACTTATATGAAGAAACGCACCAAGTGGACCGTCGCCGGCGCGATCACTCTCGCGGTCGTGATCATCGGCGTCACCAGCGCGATGAAGGGTCGCAACAAGGCGACCGAAGTCCGCATGGAGAAGGTTCAGAAGCGTGACTTGGTTGCCTCGGTGACGGCGAGTGGACAGGTACAGCCGCACACCAAGGTCAACATCAGCGCCGACATCAGCGGCCGCATCGTCCGCCTGGCCGTGAAGGAAGGCCAGATGGTGACACAGGGCCAGTTCCTTCTCGAAATCGACCCGTCGCAGTACCGGGCGAGCGTCGAGAGAGCGACCGCGGCCGTTGCATCGGCGAGGTCACAGGCGGCGCAGGCGAAGCCGGCGATGGCCCAGGCTCAGCGCAACTTCGACCGTTTGATGGCGCTGAAGAAAGCGAACCCGACTCTCGTGTCGGACGAGCAGATCGAACAGCTGAGGACACAGGTCGAGGTCAATCAGGCAACGCTGGAGGCGGCGAACCACGCCATCGATCAGGCGACGGCGTCGTATCGGGACGCGCAGTCGCTCCTGAGCAAGACGACCATCTCCGCTCCGATGAGCGGCCGCGTGACGCGTCTCAGCGTCGAGCAGGGCGAGACCGCGATCCAGGGAACGTTCAACAAGGACGCGGCGACGATGCTCACGATCAGCGACATGCGCGTCCTCGAAACGAAGGTCAAGGTCGATGAAACCGATGTCTCGCGAATCAAGATTGGCGACTCGACGGTGGTCCAGCTCGATGCTTTCCCCGACACGACGTTCATCGGCCGCGTTTCCGAGATTTCGAACAGCTCGGTAAAAGGTGCGGGCACCGGCGGTACCGGCGGCGCGACCGACCAGGCGATCGACTACGAAGTGACGATCCAGCTGCTCAACGTTCCGCCCGACACGCGCCCCGATTTCTCGTCTACCGCTAAGATCATCACGTCCACGAGGAACAACGTCATCGCGATTCCGATCATCGCTCTCACCGTCCGCGAGGACAGCGTCAAGCCCGACACTTCGCTCACGCTCGCGAAGAAGGCGCCGTCGAAAGAAGTCGGAAAGCGCGATGTCGAGGGAGTGTTCGTGATCGGGACGAACAACAAAGTCACCTTCCGTCCCGTAAAGGTTGGTATCGCGGGTGAGAAGTACTTCGAGGTTCTCAGTGGCCTCAAGGAAGGCGAGAACATCGTCGGCGGCACCTACCAGGCCATCCGCGAGCTCAAGGACGGCGCAACGGTGCGCGCACAGAAGGACCAACCGAAGAAAGCCGGCGAGCCGGCGAAGACCTAATGCAAACAACCGATGAAGTTCCGCTCAGCACCACCGCTGAGCGGCAGGCGGTTACGACGGTGGCTGGCGCTACGCCGGAAAAGGAATGGGTCATCGTCACGCGCGGGCTGAAGCGCGATTACGACATGGGCGGCGAGATCGTGCACGCGCTCCGTGGAGTCGACATCGCCATCCGCCGCAACGAGTACGTCGCGATCATGGGCCCGTCGGGCTCGGGAAAGTCGACGCTAATGAACCTGATCGGCTGCCTCGACACGCCAAGCGCCGGCGAGTACTGGCTGAATGGGGAGCTTGTTTCCGACAAGGATGAGGACGAGCTCGCCCGCGTCAGAAATCGCGAGATCGGCTTCGTGTTCCAAACATTCAACCTGCTGCCGCGCGCGACCGCGTTGCACAACGTCGAGCTGCCGCTGGTATACGCCGGCGTCGGATCGGACGAGCGGAGAAAGAGAGCCACCGAAGCACTCGAGCGCGTACAGCTCGGAGATCGAATCCAGCACCGGCCGAACGAGCTGTCCGGCGGTCAGCGCCAGCGCGTCGCGATCGCGCGCGCGCTGGTGAATCAGCCATCGATTCTTCTCGCCGACGAGCCCACTGGAAACCTCGACTCGACGACATCAGAAGAGATCATGCGCGTCTTCGAGGGCCTGGCCGAGCAAGGCCAGACGGTCATCATGGTGACCCACGAGTCCGACATCGCGGCCCACGCGCGACGCGTGATCGTCTTGCGCGACGGCTCGGTCGCCAGCGACGAAAAGCGCGCGACCTTCATCAAGGCAGCCGGAATCGCCCCGCCAGACCTCAACAGGAAAGACTGACCGTGCCGTTCGTCGAGGCAATCTGGCTCGCTTTGGAGCAGATCCGCGTGCAGAAGCTTAAGAGCTTCTTCACGCTCCTCGGCGTTTGCATCGGCGTGATGTTCCTGATCGCGGTCATCTCGATCGTGCAGGGAATGAGCAGCTACATGGAGAACGACTTCGCGGCGAAGCTGCTGGGCGTGAACACCTTCACGCTGCGCCGTTTTCCCTGGTTCGGCGACGGCGCCAGCTCCGAAGAGGAGTGGCGAACCTGGCTCCGACGTCCGCGCATCTACCACTCGGATCTCGCGCTCGTCGCCAGCGTGCTGCCACCCGGATCCAGATACGCCGTCGAAAGCCAGGAATTCCTCCAGGCGCAGTCGCAGTACGCGCGCCCCAAGCAGGTGGAGGCTCACGCCGTGGACGGCGACTACTTCACGATCAAGAAGTACGACGTCCGCCTCGGACGACTCTTCACGCAACAGGAGTCGACCCTCGGCGCTCCGGTTGTCGTAATCGGTGACGAGGTCTCGACGTATTTCTTCAAGGATCTCGATCCGCTCGGGCGCCAGCTCCGCATCAAGGGAATGCCTTACACGGTGATCGGCGTGCTCGAGAAGCAAGGGTCCGTGTTCGGACTCTCGCTCGACCGCGTCGCCATCGCACCGTACAACTCACCGCTCCACCACTTCACCAATCCACGCGGCGACGTGGACGGAATCATGGTTCAGACGCCGACGTCGCTCACGATGACGGACGCGATGGAGTCGGTGCGCGAGGTGATGCGCGGGCGGCGCAAGCTCCGGCCAAGTGAGTCCGACAACTTCTTCATGGAAACCTCGGCGACCGCGCTGGCCTTCATGGACAAGCTCAAGAAGGTGATGACCATGGCCGGCACCGCATTCCCAGCGATCGGATTGATCGTCGGCGGCCTCGTGATCATGAACATCATGCTCGTCGCCGTAGCCGAGCGCACTCGTGAGATCGGAATAAGGAAATCGCTCGGCGCCAGGCGCCGCGACATCATGCGTCAGTTCCTGGTCGAAGCGGCGACGCTCAGCACGCTCGGCGCCATCATCGGGATTCTGCTCGGTATCGGCATCGCCAAGATCGTCGAGTGGAAGACTCCGCTGCCCGCCGCCGTCGCGCCCTGGTCCATCGTCATGGCGACGCTTCTCGGAACCGTGGTCGGAATTATCTCGGGCGTCTATCCGGCGCGCAGAGCCGCGTCGCTCGACCCGATCGAAGCTCTGAGGAAGGAGTAGCGATGCGGATCGGGCAGCGCATTTTCAACGCGCTCGAAGGCGTCGGCATGGCGGTCGACTCCATCCGCTCGAACAAGGTACGAGCCGCGCTCACTATCATGGGCGTCGCAATCGGTGTGTTCGTCGTCGTCGCAATGTCTTCGGTCGTCCGTGGCATCAACGAGAGCTTCGCCAAGGATCTCGAGGCCGCAGGACCCACGTCGTTCTACATTTACCGGCGGCCTATCAGCGGCTTCCAGGCTTGCGATGGCTCGGATGCGACGTGCCCCGAGCGGCGCAATCCGGCGCTCACGATCGAGGAAGCGACCGCGATCGAACGGCTGCCCACAATCAAGGCTGTGACCGCCCATTTGGGCAACTACGCCAAGTTCACCTACAAGGACAAGCAGGTGAGCACCGGGATGGAGATATACACGCCGAACTGGGTGGACGTGGATGGTGGGGACATCTATCCCGGCCGCAGTTTCACCTACGCCGAGAACACCACGGCGGCGCGCGTGATCATCGTCAATGAGAAGCTGGCTGAGCGTCTGTTCGGAACGTCGGATCCACTCGACAAGATGATCAACGTGGATGGCGTGGCGTTCCAGGTGATCGGCGTCTACCACTATACGGCGAGTCCAATGGGAACCCCGACGTCGGCCGGCGGTGGAGACCAGGCGAAAGCGATCGTCCCGTTCGAGTCGGCGCGCCGGAGCCTCAACCCGTGGATGCGCGGCGTGGATTTCATCGTCAAGCCGGAGCCCGGTGTGACGACGGAGGAAGCGACGGATGATGTGACGGCGCTGTTGCGGGCGCGGCGTGGGCTCAGATCGACCGCCAAGAACACCTTCGAGATTGTGACGCAGGACCGGTTGATGGGGATCTACAACAAGCTGTTCGGAACCTTCTTCGTGGTCGGGCTGGCGCTCTCCTCGGTCGGACTGCTTGTCGGCGGAGTGGGCGTGGTCGCGATCATGATGATCAGCGTCACCGAGCGCACCCGGGAGATCGGCGTGCGGAAGGCGCTTGGCGCGACGAAGAGCGCGATCCTCTGGCAGTTCCTCGTCGAGGCCGCGACGCTGACCAGCATTGGCGCTGCAATCGGACTGGTGCTGGGCATTCTGGTGGCGCTCGGAATCAAGACCGCCTTCCCCGCCGTGCCTGCCTCGACTCCGATCTCGGCGGTCGTGGCGGCGCTGGCCACGAGCGCGTTCACCGGGATTCTTTTTGGCCTCCTTCCAGCCGCCCGCGCGGCGCGGCTCGATCCGGTCGAAGCACTGCGATACGAGTAGTGTCGTCGGCTGCCGTTGAAAGACTGAACTGAAGCTACCTGCCGAGGGCCGTGGGCGGGTCGGCTAGGGGCTACGCGCTGTCACTCGATTCTCTCGGATCAGGCCCGGAGCCCCCGGCCGGCCCGCTCATCGCGCCTGGCAGGTAGTCTTCAGTTGTAGTTGTCATGGCGCGCCCGGCGTCATAGTCCGAAATTAGGCAATGCGCTTCATCGATGTAATTACGACCGCGCTCGAGCAGATCCGCGTCAACAAGCTGCGGTCATTCTTCACGCTGCTCGGCATCATCGTGTCCGTGGCGTTCCTCGTAGCTGTCGTCGCGATCATCACCGGCATGAACGCGTACGTAAAGGAGAATCTCGCCAGCGCACTGATCGGCGCTAACACTTTCCAGGTGAGAAGGACTCCCATCCGGATCGGACTCTTCGACGACGAAGAGTGGCGAAAGCTCCAGAAGCGGCCGCGCCTTACGGAGACGGACGCGAACGCGGTAATTGCGGCCGTGCCGGAGGCAGTGGCGATCAGCATGCAATCCGGCTGGCCAACTCCGATTGCCGACATCGTGTGGCGCGACAAGACGCAGGCCGACGTCGCCATACTCGGCGTGACCGCTCCGTATCAGGTCGTCCAGGACTACGTGTTCGACAACGGACGCCCCATCAGCGATATCGATGTGCGGGATCACAGGTCGGTCGCGGTCATCGGCGCCGACGTGGCCGAGAAGCTGTTCGAGCATGTGGATCCCGTCGGGCAGGACATCCGGATCGTCGGCCAGAGATACACCGTCGTCGGCACCATCGCGAAGAAGGGAAGAGTGCTCGGGCAGTCCTTCGACGGATTCGTGCTGTTGCCGCTTCCGAATTTCGAGATGATTTACGGGCGGCGTAAGACGAACACGGTGTCGGTCAAGATGCCGACGGCGCTGCTGGTCGCGAGCGGAATGCAGCGCGCCGATGAAGCGATGCGCATCGCGCACCGGCTGCGTCCGGCAGATGAGCCCGACTATTCGGTCGAGACCGCCGACGCGCTGGTGGAATTCTGGAAGAACCTGACAAAGATCCTCTTCTCCGTCATCCCGGCCATCGTCGCGATCGGCGTCGTCGTCGGCGGAATCGTCATCATGAACATCATGCTGATGTCCGTTACCGAGCGGACGCGCGAGATCGGCGTCAGAAAAGCGCTTGGAGCGAAGCCGGGCGACATTCGACGGCAGTTTCTGGTCGAGGCGGTCGTGCTGGCGAGCATTGGCGGTCTTTGCGGCGTTGCCGCCGGCTGGGGACTCGCGGGTCTGGTGAGTCTCGCGTCGCCCCTGCCCGCGAGGGTTAGCCTCTGGTCCGTGATGCTTGCGCTCTCTCTGGGGGCCGGCGTTGGCGTGCTGTTTGGCGTTTACCCGGCATCGCGTGCGGCCCAGCTCGATCCGATTGACGCACTGCGCGCCGAATGATCATCGCCGAGCGCATTCGCAGCAACTTTCAGATCGCGCTCGATACTCTCCGCGCGAATAAGCTCAGGTCGTCGCTGACCATTCTTGGCGTCGTCATTGGAGTTGCCACCGTCATGACGATGGCGGCGATCGTCCAGGGAATTCAGGATCAGATCGTGCGCACGATCGAGATCGCGGGGCCGACGACGTTTTACGTGGTCAAGGTCTTCTCGCAGACACCGGTGAATCCGGACCGGCTGCCGAAGTGGATCAGAGTGCGCCCGGATCTGGTCGAGGCTGAAGCGGAGCGCATCAGGCAGCTCCCGGAGGTCGGGTACGCGGCAATCTGGGGCCAGTCGAATGGCCGCCTCTCCTATGAGGCGCAGCGCACCCAGAACATCCTCATCATGGGAGCCGACGACCGGTATCAGGAGATTCAGGGTGGAGAGCTGCTGGACGGACGGTGGTTCACTCCGGCGGAGCTGTCGTCGGGAGCAAGCGTCGCCGTGCTCGATGAGAACGCCGCAAAGAGACTGTTCGGCCGCGAGTCAATTCTGGACAAGTTGATTCACATCAGCGGCAGGCCCGCGCGCGTGATCGGAGTATACGCCCAACCTGGAAACATTTTCTCGCCGCCCGGACAAGACATTGGCGTCATCGTGCCATACGCGATGCTCGACCACCAGTTCACCCTCGACAAGACGAACGCGCTCTACATCCCGGTCAAGCCGAAGAAGGGAGTGGCGACGGCGCAGGCACAGGAAGCGGTGACGATCGCGCTGCGCGAAATGCGTCGGCTGCACCCCGCGGACAAGAACAATTTCGACCTGATCACCCAGGATCAGATTCTCGACACCTTCAACAAGATCACCGGCGTGTTTTTCCTCGTGATGATAGTGTTGTCGAGCGTCGGCCTTCTCGTCGGCGGTATCGGCGTCATGGCGATCATGATGGTCTCGGTGACGAGCAGAACGCGTGAAATCGGCATCCGCAAGGCGCTGGGCGCGACGAAGCGTGAGATTCTGTTTCAGTTCCTGGTCGAGGCCGCTACGCTCACCGGATTCGGGGGCGTGCTCGGCATTCTCATCGGACTGACGTTCGGGCGATTGGCGACGCTGGCGATGAACATCGACGCCAGCGTTCCGGTCGGACTGACGATTGTCGCGGTGATGGTCTCGGTGACGATCGGGATCGTGTTCGGCATGCTCCCGGCTCAGAGAGCGGCGAAGCTGGATCCGATCGACGCTTTACGGTACGAGTAGATTCTCCGCATGAAACGAGTCGACGTTCTCGCTATCGCCGCCCACCCCGACGACATCGAGCTCATTTGCGGCGGCACGTTGATACGCGCGCACATGCTCGGCAGGTCCACGGGAATCCTCGATCTTGCCGCCGGAGAGATGGCCAGCCGTGGAACGCCGGAGCTTCGCGCAAAGGAGGCCGCCAAAGCCGCGAAGGTGATGGGCGTCGCCGTGCGCGAGAACCTTGGATTTCCCGATGGCGGAATCCAGAACACGCCCGAGACAAGAGCGAAGCTGGCTGTCGCGATCAGGCGCTTTCAGCCGAAGGTCGTGATCACACACTCCCTGCACGGACGACATCCGGACCATCCGATCGTCGCACAGCTCGTGCGCGACGCGTGCTTCGTCGCCGGCCTCAAAAAGGTCGAGCCCGAAGTCGCACCGCACCGCCCGCTCAAGGTCGTTCATGCTCTCTCATTCCGTGAAGACAACCAGAAGCCGACCTTCGTCGTCGACATCAGCGAGTCATTCGAGAAGAAGCTCGAGGCGATCGGTTGCTACGAGTCGCAGTTCGGTGAAGCGGTTCAGGCGGGAGAGGTCTACCCGAACGGGGAGCCGCTGCGCGATCTGATTCGCCACCACGCCGCGCACTACGGGTCTCTCATTCGTTGCCGCTATGGTGAGCCGTTCTACACGACGGAGACGATGCGGGTGGAGGACGTGGCGTCGCTCGAGGTCGCGACATTTTGACCGGCAAGGGAGGCAAGCGCCCTTCGGCTCCAGCTCCAAAAACATCCGGGGCCGAGCTCACGTACCCGTCCTATCTCGCCCTAGACGAGCTGCTCCAGCTGCAGCGTCCCCGCTCCACGCCCGAGCACCCCGACGAGCTGCTCTTCATCATCGTCCATCAGGCGAGCGAGCTCTGGTTCAAGCTGATTCTCCACGAGCTCAACGCTCTCATTGCGCTCATCGAAAGCAGTGACACCCTTGGCGCCCTCACTTCCGTGCGGCGAGTGAATGCGCTCGTTCATATCGTTACGGGGCAGCTCTCTGCCCTCGAGACGCTTCCGCCACAGCGGTTCGCGCAGTTCCGCGGCTACCTGGGCACGTCCAGCGGCTCGCAGAGCGTGCAGTTCCGCGCGATCGAAGCGATGTCCGGCATGCGCGACGCACATTTTCTCCAGGTCCTCAAACAGCACGGCGAGATTGCGCCTCTGGTCAAGAAGGCACTTGCTAAACCCACGCTCCAACAATTGTTCGACGACCTGCTCGACGCAGAGGGCGTGACGCTCGAGCAGGTCTACTCCGAGCAAAACCAGAGGCCCCTGCAAATGCTGGCGGAGGGACTGCTGGAATACGAGCAGGGCTTCGCGATGTGGCGATTCCTGCACGTTCAACTCGTCGAGCGGATCATCGGCCCGTTGACCTCCGGCACCGGCGGCACGCTCGGCTCGAAATATCTTCAGCAGACGATCTCTCAGCGCTTTTTCCCGAAGCTATGGGAAGTGAGGAGCAAATTCTTCAAGGGTTGAGCTAAATTTCATCTATGCCGATTGACCCGATTTATCTCGACCATGCCGCCACGACACCGGTGCGCGAAGAGGTCTTCGAGGCGATGAAGCCGTTCTACGGCTCACGCTTCGGAAACCCTTCCAGCACGCACCGGTGGGGGCGCGAAGCGCGCGCGGCGCTGGACGAGGCCCGGGAGCGAGTGGGTCGATGTCTAGGCGCCCGCCCGGACGAGATCTGCTTCACCTCGGGTGGTACTGAGGCCGACAACCTCGCTATTCTGGGCGCCTGGCGCGCTCTCAAGGCAAAGGGCCGTATCGCTGTGGTTACGACGCCGATCGAGCACAAGGCGATTCTGGGAGCCGTGCATCAGGCGGCGCACGAGGGGGCCGAGGAGCGCTTCCTGGGCATGACGCCCGACGGTGTGATTGATCCCGCGTCATTCGATGAGCTGGTCGACGAGCAGGTCGCGGTCTGCTCGATGATGTGGGTGAACAACGAAATCGGCTCGATTCAGGCGGTGCCAGAGCTCTCCACGAAGGCGAAGGCGCGCGGCGTGATGGTCCACACCGACGCTGTCCAGGCGTTCGGGAAAGTCACGATCGACGCCCAGACGCAGCAGTTCGACCTTCTCACCATCTCGGGCCACAAGTTCGGCGCGCCCAAGGGAATTGGCGCGCTCTTCATCCGCCGGGGAACGCACATCGAGCCGCTGATGCACGGCGGAACGCAGGATCGCGGAAGAAGGCCGGGCACCGAGAATGTCGCCGCAGCAGTAGGCTTGGCGCGCGCCGCCGAGCTCACGCTCGCGGAATGCGAGGCGCACTGCGCGCGGATTCGAAAGTTGCGTAACAAGCTCGAGGCGGGAATTCTGGCAAAAATCCCTGACGCAGTCATCCACGGCCGCGGAGCGGAGCGTGCGCCGCACATCCTGAATGTCTCGGTGCCGGGGACCGACAGCGAATCGCTCCTTATGGCGCTCGATCTCCGTGGCATCGCCGCGGCGGGCGGCTCGGCCTGCCAGAGTGGAAGCATCGATCCGTCGCACGTCCTGACGGCGCTCGGTGTCCGTCCGGATCTCGCGAGTGCCGCAATTCGTATGAGCCTGGGCGTTCTGACGACGGATCAATGCATCGACCGCGTCATCGAAGTCTTCCCCGCGCTCGTGGCCAAGGCGAGACAGCTCGCGGTGGCGGAATAATGATGTCGCGCGAGCGGGTGCTGGTCGCGATGTCCGGGGGCGTCGATTCATCGGTCGCCGCGGCGCTGCTCGTCGAGCAGGGCTACGACGTCGTTGGCGCGACGATGAAGCTGTTCTGTCACGGTGAGGATGTCCCTGACCGCCCGTGCTGCTCCCTCGATTCCGTGAATGACGCGAGGCGAGTCTGCGAGCAGCTCGGGATTCCGCACTACGTGCTCAATCTCGAAACTCGTTTCGGGCACGATGTGGTCGACAACTTCGTCGAGGAGTACGCGCGCGGCCGCACTCCGATTCCCTGCGTCCGCTGCAACACTTTCACGAAGTTCCGCGACTTCCTCAAGAAGGCAGACGCCATCGACGCGCGATGGATAGGGACCGGACACTACGCACGAATGATTGATGCGGAGCTTCATCGGGGAATCGACGAAAACAAGGATCAGACCTATTTCCTGTGGGGAATCGACCGCGCAGTGCTGTCGCGCATGATCCTTCCGGTCGGCGGCCTCGACAAGGCGCAGACGCGCGCCCGCGCGCACGCAATGGGACTCGAGGTGATCGCCGAAAAGCCGGAGAGCCAGGAGATTTGCTTCGTGCCGGACGGCGACTACTCGCGGATTCTGGAGCAGCGGCTCCCGGCCGACGCGCCCGCGCTCTCGCGTGGTCCGATAGTCAATTCGAGCGGAACTATCATCGGCGAGCACAACGGGTTTGCACGCTACACCATCGGGCAGCGGCGCGGAGTCCCAGGCGGTTTTGCGTCGCCGATGTACGTGATCGCGATTCGTCCGGAGCAGCGCGCCGTCGTGATCGGAACGCGCGACGAGCTGCTCGGCAGCGGGATCGTAGCCCGCGAAGTGAATTGGCTCACCGATGCGCCCAATGTCGGCGACCAAGTGAGCGTTCGCATCCGGCACCGTGCACCGCTCGCGCGGGCGGAGATCGTTCGCCTCGACGGGGAGGAAATCGAGCTGGCGCTTGACGAGCCCGTCTCAGCCATAACGCCTGGACAGTCAGCAGTGTTCTACGATGGTGAGCGCGTTTTGGGCGGCGGATTCATCGAAGCCGCCAGGCGAGCGCGTTCGCAGCTACCGGTGCTTGCGGCGTAAGTCGCAGAAACCCGAATCAAGAGAATTTGACCTTAGTCAAACGATATCTGGCTCCGAGCGATTTCTCGGCTGCGGAGACCTGGCGGCTGGTGGAGTGGTGCCACTCTCTGGGAGCGGACGAATTCACGATCGACAGCGTAGGATCCGATGCTCGCGAAGAGGCGAAAGTCTGGCGCCCGTTTGAGAAAGTTGTACAGCCATTTTCCCGAGGCGAGAAGACCCGTGAGCGCATGAGCGGCCGCACCGCCGATGACCTGACGCGGAGTACGCGACTCTGGGAATTGAATTCCGTTGCGATAGGAGCGCTGAAACAGGCCTTGCCGAGTGGACTTCTCGCATACGACCCTGCTGGACGCGGATGGTTTGAGGACCCAATCTTCTACCGCGAAGGAAGTCTTGTTCTGGGCGTCCTCTCACACGAGGCTTTCGCGGTTCTTCGAATATCAGTGCCCGAATCTGTGCGCCTCTCGGCCGCTGGCTTCCCCAGTCACGAGTCGTTGCCGCGGGTCGGCTGATCGCCGCGCAGTTGCAGCCGCGGGGCAGTCTGTGGAAATTGGCAATGGCAGGTATGCTCGCAAACCGACGGAGGCTGTGATGCGGAGACGACAGACGTTGCGGTATTCGAAATACATTCTCGCCGTTGCCGGTTCAATTCTTGGTGCGGCGTGTCAGGTTCCCGGGCCCACGCCCACACCGCAACCTGTCAGGTCCGCCCCACAGGTTGTTCCCGCTCCGGCATCGCTCGTCCTAGCAGCGGGATCACCGTTCGAAATCGTCAGAACGACCAGCGTGTTTGTGGACGCAAGCAGCCCCGAGGCAAGGTCGATCGGCGAGATGCTGGCGGCCCAGATTCGTCGTCCAACCGGCTTCCCCATCGCTGTCTCGCCAATCGGCACGCCGTCGGCTGGCGCGATCATTCTGCGCCTCGTCTCGGACCGTCCTGCTCTTGGAGAGGAAGGCTATGAGCTGAGTGTGACGAGCGACTCGGTCCGCCTCGTCGCCAGCCGACCGGCCGGCCTGTTCCGCGGCACTCAGACCATCCGGCAGCTGCTCCCGGCCGACATTGAATCGGACATGGGCCTCGAGCGCTACGACTGGCCGATTCCCGCTCTCACGATCGTCGACCGCCCGCGCTTCGCCTATCGCGGCGCCATGCTCGACGTGGCCCGCCACTTCTTCACGGTGAAAGAGGTCGAGCAGTACATCGACATACTCACGCTGTACAAGATGAACATGTTCCACATGCATCTGGCCGACGATCAGGGCTGGCGGATCATTATCAATTCGCGTCCGAAGCTGGCCGCGATCGGATCCCTGACGCAGGTGGGCGGCGGGCCAGGCGGTTTCTATACGCAGCAGGACTACCAGGACATCGTGCGCTACGCCCAGGCCCGCTACATCACGGTCGTCCCGGAGATCGACATGCCTGGACACATGAACGCCGGGCTCACTGCTTATCCGGAATTGGCGTGCAGCACACGGCCGTCAGCGCTTTATAGCGGAACCGATGTCGGTTGGAGCACGCTCTGCGTCGACAAGGAGGACACATACGGGTTCGTGGACGACGTGGTCCGCGAGATAAGTGCAATGACTCCCGGACCCTATTTCCACATGGGCGGAGACGAGGTCCAGACGCTCACGGTCCCGCAATACGTGAAGTTTGTCGAGCGCGTCCAGACCATCGTCAACAAATACGGCAAGACGATGATCGGCTGGGAAGAGATCACGAAGGCGCGCCTCAACCCGACCACGATCGCGCACCAGTGGAAGAGCGACTCGGCTACGGCGGCGCTGGCCTACGGCTCGAAGTTGATACTCTCTCCCTCTCCCAAGGTTTATCTCGACATGAAGTATACGCCTGCCACTGAGCTCGGGCTTCACTGGGCGGGATATGTCGAGGTGCGCGACTCCTACGACTGGGATCCCGCGACTTACATGAGCGGTGTGACGGAGCAAAACATCTTCGGCGTCGAAGCGCCGATGTGGAGCGAGACTCTTCGCAACATAACCGCGGTGGAGTACCAGGCGATGCCGCGTCTGCCCGCGATCGCCGAGGTGGGGTGGACGCCACAGGCATCACGCAGCTGGGAAAGCTTCCGCGCGCGAGTGGTCACGCACGAGCCACGCTGGCATTACCTAGGCATCAACTACTACCGCTCACCACAACTGCCATGGTAAAGCGCCGCGATCTTGCCGCGTTGGTGCTAATTGCCGCCACCGCCGCCGGCGCGATGGCGCAGGAGCCGGGGCCGGGTCCCTTCCCTCCTCCGAAGACAGAACCGCCGATCGTCACACCCGGCAAGACCAGCGCGGATCCGCCATCGGACGCCATCGTGCTATTCAACGGCAGAGATCTCTCGCACTGGCGCGGCAAGGATGGAGGCGCCGCCAAATGGAACGTGAGAGATGGCTATGTCGAGGTCGCACCGGGCGCGGGTGACATCGCCACAAGCGACAAGTTCGGCGACATCCAGCTTCACATCGAGTGGGCAACGCCGGCGGTGCCCAAAGGAGAGGGACAGGAGCGCGGCAATAGTGGCGTCTTCCTGATGGACAGGTACGAAGTCCAGGTGCTCGATTCATACGACAACAAGACGTATTTCCACGGACAGGCCGGCGCGGTTTACACGCAGCACGCACCACTCGTGAACGCGTCTCGCAAGCCGGGCGAGTGGCAGACCTACGACATCGTCTTTCATGCGCCCAGGTTCGACGATCAGGGGAAGGTTATCGACCGCGCGCGCGTCACGGTTCTGCACAACGGCGTTCTGATTCAGAACAACGTCGAGATATACGGCAACACGTACCACGACCGTCCGGCGCTCTACATCGCACACCTACCCGAAGAGCCGCTGCACCTGCAGGACCACGGGAATCTCGTTCGTTACAGGAATATCTGGATTCGAAGATTGTGAGAACTGCAACTGAACGAGAGGTGGGCTGCTAGCTGAACTAGCCTCGCGGCGGTCAGAGCGCGAAGATTCTTTGCGCCCGCCGCCTTCAGCGCCTCGAGCGACGCCATCCCCGACGTGCAGTTGAAGACGATTTCTCCATGGGCGGCGGCAAAGGTGCCCTCGGATGACTTGCTGCCGGTTTCCTTGACCCAGGCCTTCGCCTTCTCGCCGCCGGCTGCGCGCGAGCCCATGCGGACGTCGTGACCGAGTTTTACGAGCTTGGTCCCCAAAGTCTTGCCGACTGTTCCGGTTCCCAGAATTCCGATTCTCATGAGAATAAAATCAACACAGCGTTACGCGGGTCGCCAGCTCAGTACTTCAGCCCGCCCGATTCGGCGAATTCCTTCATCATCCGTTCCTGATCTTCCGAGAGCTTCTCCGGAACCTGGATCGCCACCTCGACGATCAGATCGCCCTTCTTGTCGCCCTTCTGAATTCCCTGACCCCGCACGCGGAATCGCTTCCCCGAGGGAGTTCCCGGCGGAATCTTGATCGCGACTTTCTTCCCGTCGAGCGTCCGCACGCTGATCTTCGTGCCGAGCGTCGCCTGCGCGATGTTGAGGGGCACCGTCGCGATCACGTCGAGCCCATCGCGCCGATAGAACTTGTCCAGAAGGACGTTGAATGTGATGATGAGATCGCCCGGCGGTCCGTTCTGAGGTCCCTTTCCGCCCTGGCCCTTGAGCCTGATCTTGGAACCAGTGTCAACTCCAGGGGGGACATTTATCAGCACCTTCCGCTTGACGCGCACCTCTCCCGTCCCATGACATGTCCGGCACGGCTCCGTCGGAACCTGCCCGCGGCCGAGGCACACGGGACATGGACGGTTGACGGCGAATCCACCCTGCCCGAATGAGATCACTCCGCGGCCATTGCATTCGGGACAGATTCTGAGCGAGGCGCCGGGCGCGGCACCCGTGCCATGACAGGTGCTGCACTCTTCACTCACCTCGAGCTCGATCGGAACTTTTCCACCACGCGCGGCGGTGCGGAATGGAATGTCGAGCGTCGCCTCGACCGTCTGACCCTTCTCTGGTCCGCGTTGACGCGTGGTCTGACGCGTCTCTCCACCGCCGAACATCGAGCTGAAGAGATCGCCGAGCCCGCCCAGACCACCGATGTCGAAGTCCTGGAAGTTGATGGTCTGCGCGCCGTCACCGTGCGAACCGGCGCCGCGCGACGATCTGCCGCCGCCACGAAAACCTCCGAAGCCGCCGTCGAAAGCGCCTAGCCGGCGCATCTCATCGTACTGCTTTCGTTTTTCGAGATCACCGAGGACGTTATTCGCCTCCGATATCTCCTTGAAGCGCTCCCCCGCCTTAGCATCGCTTGCATTTGCGTCGGGGTGAAACTTCTTGGCGAGCTTGCGATACGCTTTCTTGATCTCGTCCTGGGAGGCGCTGGAGCCTACGCCGAGTACGGAGTAGAAGTCCTTCGTCGCTGGCATGTGCGGTCAGCGCGGGAGCGCGGTCAGCCGTTCCACTGCTTCACGACCACGCGCGCGGGCCGAAGAAGCTGGGACTTGAAGACGTATCCGGGCTGATACACGCGCGATACGACGTGATCGTCTTCTCGCGCTGACGTAGGTTCGGTTGCAACCGCTTCGTGCAGCGCGGGATCGAACGTCTCGCCGACGGGATTGATCACCTCGAGGCCAGCGTTGCCCAGCGCCTTGAGCAGTTTCTTTTCAACCATGTCGACACCCTGCACGATCGTCCCCGCATCGGTCGTGGCGGGATCGACGTGTGCGAAGCGCGCTACATCATCGAGCGCTTCGACCAGTTGTCGAACGAGATCGGCTTGCGCGCGTGCGCCGGCGTCCTGGCGCTCTTTCGCCGAGCGCTTTCGATAATTGTCGTATTCGGCTGCGAGCCTCAAGTATCTGTCGCGCTCAGTCCCCGCATCAGACTCCCCTCGGCTGGTCTCCGCGGTGCCGGCTTCCGCCGCGCCTGTCACCGTCCGCGTATCGGCTGCGGGGTCGGCTACGGTGTCGGACGAGCCGCTGAACGGTGGATCGCCGCCCGCCCCGTCACCCTGAGCGCCGCCCTGACCGTCACCCTGGCTCGCGGATCCTCCCGGCGCATAGTCGTCGGCCGAACCCGTCGCATCCTGATCCGGAAGCGGCGTGTCTCCGCCTTTCTTTTTCGAGTGTTTCATGTGCCTAAAGTTAACCGTTTGAGAGAGCGCGCCGCACCATCTCCAGCGCAGCCTGGGCTGCGCGCTGCCTGATCTCGGCGCGATCTCCACCGACGTGAAAACGCCGTGCCTTCGCGTCGGACCCATGTACACTAATCCAGACCAGTCCGACAGGCTTGTCAGGCGTGCCACCGCCGGGACCGGCAATCCCTGTCACCGCAACCCCGACATCGGCACCCATTCGTTCGCGAACTCCCGACGCCATCTGCAGCGCCACCTGTTCGCTCACTGCTCCGTAGCGCTCGATGTCCCCAGCGCGAACGCCCAGTGCTTTCACCTTCACATCGTTGTGGTAGGCGATGATGCCGCCCAGAAAAACATCGCTCGATCCCGGAATGCTCGTGATTCGCTCTCCCAGCATTCCGCCGGTGCAGCTCTCGGCGACCGCGAGCTTGAGCCCCAGAGAGCGGAGTTTCTCGAGCACGACGGCGGCGAGATCCGCTTCGTCCTCTCCATAGGCGTACGCCGATACCCTGCTCCGCAGTTTCAGAATAGCTTCCCTTACGAGGGCCTCCGCCTGGGCGCGCGGCAGCCGCTTCGCCGTGACGCGAAGATCTACGCCGGCGACTCCCGGCAGGAAGGCGAGGGGGAGCGATCCCAGCTCGGTGCCGGGTTCACCCAGGAAATTCGGTCCCAGCAGCTGCGCGATCGCCGATTCCGCGACCCCGGTCGTGCGCAGAGTACCGGATAGAACGACGCTCTCCGAACCCTCGGAGAGGGACTTGATGGCCGGGAGAACTTCCTCTGCCAGCATTCCGCGCATCTCTCGCGGAACGCCGGGAATCATCGCAACCCACCGGCCTTTTTCATCCTCGAGCCAGATGCCGGGCGCCGTGCC
>JAYWBE010000418.1:0-9606 GCA_043781715.1 Gemmatimonadaceae bacterium | reverse complement strand
GCACGACGACATCTTCCCATACGGGAATGTGCCACCGCAGCCCAAGTCCGCGAGCGATGAGCGCACTCTGATTATAGCCACGCTGGCGTTTTCTCGCTGCGGCGAGCGGAATCGGCACGAGCGCCGCTCTCTCGTCGACCACATCCGGCGGCCAGGAGAGCCGACTCATCCGCTCCGCGATTTCATCTGCGACCGCGGCCCAGCCATCGTACTTGAGCGCGTGAACGATGCTCGACGCCGGCTCGACCGGCATCCAGCACACGGACCTCACGGCGCGAACGAACGGCGGGAGAAGGTCACACCATCGGCAGCGCCCGGTCGAAATGGGGTGGCCGCACCGCTCGCATCGCGGCGACGGTAGATAGGGCAGCCGTGACCAGCACAAACTGCAGACGATTCCTGTCTCGAGTCGGGACAACAGTCGCTCGCAGGAAACGCAGGCGCGCGGAAGAAGAAGATCGATAACTCCGCTGAGATGCTCTCTTACGCCAAGCCTTGGGGCTGTGCGCGCTAGAGCAGCGACTGCCGCATTACCTCCCGATCCGGCTCGATCCCGAACCAGCGCTGGAATGACAGCGCGCCCTGCTCGAGCAGCATCGGCAGGCCGTCCGCCGCGGGATTGCCCCTCTTTCGCGCCGCTTTCACCCATGGCGTGTCTCCTCCGCGGCGGTAAACGAGGTCCATCACCGCGGCCGTCTTTGGAATGATTCCAACGTCCAGAGGTTGCTCGGCCTCCCGTTGTCCAACGGGCGTCGCATTGACGATCAATGTCGCGTCCGCGAGCGCCAGCTCGGCACTCTTTTCGACTCGCGCGACATCGCGAAAGCGGCGGGCCAGTTTTGACGCGCGCTCCGAGCTGCGCGCGACGATCGCGACGTGCGCGTCAGCCCATTGCTCCGCCGCCGCTATGACGGCGGCGGCCGCGCCACCGCTTCCGAGCACGACGATTCGCGCTCCGGCCGTCTCTCCCCCGAGCAGGGCGCGAGCTGCCGCGTCGAAGCCTCCGACGTCGGTATTGTCGCCGTGCAGCCGGCCCGACTCGAACCAGAACGTGTTTACCGCTCCCACCCGCTTCGCGATATCGGTGAGCTCGTCGCAGCTGGCGTGGACTTTGACCTTGTGCGGAATAGTGACGTTACCAGCAACACCGAGGTCCTTCAGCTTCCTGAGCAGCGCGAGAAGATCGCGGGGCAGGACGTCGACCGCCTCATAAAGGAGCGAAATCCCGGCCGCGCGGAGTGCGGCATTCTGGAACTTCGGCGAGAGCGAATGCGCCACGGGATGCCCCAGCAGCACGAGCCGCCCTGGAATTGTGCTCACGGGAGCCACGCTCTCAGCTGGCGAGGCGGTCGAACAACTTCTCGAGCTCCCGCTCCAGCACATCGGCGGTGTGCCGGTAGGCTTCGAGGTCGCCTCCGTAAGGATCCACTAGTCCCTGGTTCGCCGTGCCCGAGGCGTACTCGTCGATCACGTGAACCTTTCCCCACCCTCCCAACTGCTTCACCTGCTCCACGTGGCCGGGTGTCATGACGAAAATGAGATCAGCCTCGGAGACAATTGAGGGCGTGAGCTTCCTGGCGCGATGTCCGGTGAGATCGATGTCGCGCTCCATTCCAACGAGGAGCGCCTCGTCAGTGGCGGGGACGTTGTCCCACGCATTCGTTCCCGCGCTCGAGACGTTGAGATCCTCGATGCCCCGGCGCCTCGCGATTTTGCGGGCGAGCGCTTCGGCCATGGGGCTTCGGCAGGTGTTGCCGCTGCAGACGAAGAGGAGATTCATTCTCTACGCATCTCCGACGAGGTCGGGTACGCTCTCCCTCAATTTGGAGGCCGGGATCGCGCCCGGCCGAATGACCCGCGGGAGTCTGCCCGTGCAGTCGACAACGGTCGATGGCTCCGACTCCCGAAGGCGTCCGCCATCGAGAACGCGCAAAGTCCCGCGGGCGATCGCGTCGCTCCACTGTGAGACGATCTGATCAGCCGCGGTGGCCGGCGGTACCCCTGGACGGTTCGCGCTGGTGGATGTTATGGGCTGGCCGTACGCGAGAATGAGCCGCGCCAGCGAGCGGTGCGGCGTCCATCTCACGGCGACGCCACCTTCCGGTCCGCGCACTCGATCGGGCACTCTCTTTTCGCCGCCGGGAAGCACGAGCGTGAGCGGACCTGGCCAGAATCGCGCGGCGAACGTCGACGCGTAGCCAGTGAGATGAAGTCCGAGGCGCGTGATCATCTCACTGGCGGCGACGAGCAGGAGAAACGGCTTGCCGGGTGGGCGGCCTTTGAGGTTCACGAGCTGCTGCACGGACCGCTCATCGAGCGCGCCGCCAAAGCCATAGACGGTTTCGGTGGGGTACGCGAGTACCTTTCCGGCGGCGAGATGGGCGAGCGTTCCATTGATGGCGGCCTCGACTTCTCCCGGCGACCAGAACGGCACGACCATCGACTGGGGCTTCATTCGCGGAAGATACTTAGCGCCTCCGCCAGCGCGAAATCATTTTCTTCGGTGATTTTGACCGCGCGCTCACTTCCGCGCACCACCACGACCGGCAGCCCGATCTGCTCGCAGAGCGCGGAGTCGTCGGTCGCCACGCGATCCGCCTCCCGCGCCTCGCGGTGCGCGCGCTCGAGGACCTTGCGAGGAAAGGCCTGCGGGGTCTGCGCTCTCCACAGTCCGAGGCGATCAACTGTCACGACGACCTTGCCGCTCGAGTCAACGCGCTTGAGCGTATCGGCCACCGGCAGAGCGGCGATAGCGCCATTTCCCTTCCGGGCCTCTTCGATCACCCGCGCAATCGTGTCGCTCGATACGAGGGGACGCGCTGCGTCGTGAATGACTACGATCTCGCACTCGACCGGAAGATCCTCGAGACCGTTGGCCACCGACTCGCTCCGGTGTCGTCCGCCAACCGAAAGAAGGAGGCGCTCGGCGTCGCTCTGGAATATCCAGGGGGGCGGATCTCCGACGTACTCACGCGGCAGGACGCAGACCACCATTGCGACGTCGGCCCGCGCCTGAAATGTCTGAATGCTGTGGAGCAGCATGGGCTTGCCGGCGACCCACCGAAACTGCTTCAGCTCCGTCGATCCGGTGCGTGACCCGGTGCCGGCGGCGACGATGATCACACCGACGTCGCGCTTCATCTACGCGTAGAACGGTTGACGGCGGTCGCGCTTCATTTAAGCGTGAAAGAGCTGTCGGAACAGATCGTTGACCGTTCGCACGCCAATGATGTCCAGGCCGCGCGGTCCGCGCTTTGGAATTCCCCGCTCCGCCATATATGCTATCGTCATCCCCATCTTCGCTGCCTCTCCGAGCCGCCGCTCGGCCTGCGATACCGGCCTGATCTCGCCTCCGAGCCCGACCTCCCCGAGAAAGATCGCGGAGTTTGCCACGGGGCGATCGTACACGCTCGATGCGAGCGCGCTCGCCACCGCGAGATCGCCAGCCGGCTCCTGCATCCTCACTCCTCCCACGACATTGAGGAAGACATCCAACTGGGAGAAAGATAGGCCCGCCCGCTTGTCGAGCACAGCCAGCAGCAGCGCCAGACGGCGCCCGTCGAAACCGGTACTGACACGCTGCGGAGTTCCGTAGCCGGCTTTCGCCGCGAGGCCCTGAATCTCGATCAGCACGGGACGAGAGCCTTCCAGCAGAGCGGTCACCGCGCTGCCGGACGAATTGTTTAGACGGTCGCCGAGAAAGAGCTCGGATGGATTCTCGACTGCGATCAGTCCTTCCTCAGTCATCCTGAAGACTCCGATCTCGTCCACGCTCCCGAACCTGTTCTTCGTCGCGCGAAGGATGCGGTGCTCCAGCATCCCCTCGCCCTCGAAGTAAAGGACCGTGTCGACGATGTGCTCGAGCGTCTTGGGGCCGGCGATTCCGCCGCCCTTCGTTACGTGCCCGACCGCGAACACCGTTGTCTCCGTCTCCTTGGCGAAGCGCATCAGACGCGCCGCGCATTCCCGCACCTGACCGACATTGCCGGGCGCGCCTTCCAGGTCGCTCGTGAAAATCGTCTGAATCGAATCGACAACGATTGCATCAAACCGCTGCGAGCCGGCGGTCGCAATGATCGTCTCGAGCAGCGTCTCGTTCAGCAGCGCGACGTCTTCGGCGGATCCGTGCAGACGCTCAGCGCGCAGCTTCACCTGAAGCGCGGATTCTTCACCCGACACGTACAGGGTGGAGTGACCGAGCTCCTGGAGCCGGCCAGCGACCTGAAGGAGCAGCGTCGATTTTCCGATGCCCGGCTCTCCACCGACCAGAACCATCGAACCCGGGACGATCCCGCCGCCCAAGACGAAATCGAATTCCTTGATTCCGGTCTTGAGGCGGCGTCCCGCCGAGCTTTGTATGTCGCGGAGTCGCGGAGTGGGTGCCACGCTTCCGCCTTCGGCCATCGATCTCTGACCGCCGGCGCGACGGCTCGAGGCCGTAGCGGCCGAAGCCTTGGTCGCCATCTCCTCGACCAGCGAATTCCACTCGCCGCAAGTGTCGCAGCGCCCCGCCCACTTGGGGTGGTCAGCGCCGCAGTTGGTGCAGCGATATACAGTTTTTGCTTTGGGGCTCACTGCGGGGTCAGACGGGGCGACAGATTCTCGAAGCGGGTGTAGGTCTTGTTGAAGTAGAGATTCACGAAGCCGGTGGGTCCGTTGCGCTGCTTGCCGATGATGATCTCGGCGCGTCCCTCGAGCGAGTTGCCGTCCTTGTCGGTTGGGCCGTCGTACATCTCCTGGCGGAAGATGAACATGACAAGGTCGGCATCTTGCTCAATGGCGCCGGACTCGCGGAGGTCGGAGAGCTGGGGGCGCTTGTTCTCGGCGGTACGCTGCTCCGGAGCGCGCGACAGCTGTGAAAGCGCGACGACCGGTATTCTCAGCTCGCGGGCGAGCGCCTTGAGCGAGCGCGAGATGTAGCTGATTTCCTGCTGCCGGCTCTCGGTGTTGGTGGGACCCTGCATCAGCTGGAGGTAGTCGACCACCACCATCCCGATGTTGTGCTCCATCTTCAGACGACGAGCCTTCGACCGCATCTCGAGCAGCGTCATGGCCGGTGTGTCGTCGATCCAGATCGGCGCGTGGCTCAGAATTCCAGCGGCGCGGCCGAGGCGCACGAACTCCTCGTCGTGGAGCTTTCCCTTGCGCAGCCTCTGGGCATCGACCCGACCCTCCGAGGTGAGCAGGCGCTGCACGAGCTGCTCCTTGCTCATTTCCAGAGAGAAGAACGCCACTGGGACGTTGTTGTCGAGTGCTGCGTTCTGCGCGATGTTGAGCACGAAAGCGGTTTTTCCCATTGACGGTCGGGCGGCAACGATGATGAGGTCGGATGGCTGGAAACCTGCCGTCAGCTCGTCCAGATCCTTGAATCCGCTCGCCACTCCCGTAATCGATCCGCCGCCGCGCTGGATCTCCTCGATGCGCTCCATCGTCGGCCAGAGGAGCTCCTTGATGCGCATGAAGCCTTCAGAGCCGCGACTCTGATTGACCTCGAAGATCTTGTGCTCGGCTTCGTCGAGCAGCTCCGTGGCGGGCGAGCCGGATTCGAACGCTTCGGCGACGATGGCGGTCGAGACCTCGATCAGCCGGCGCCGCAGCGCCTTCTCGCGAACGATCTTGGCGTGATACTCGATGTTGGCCGAGGTCGGAACGGCATCGACCAGGAATCCTATGTAATCCTTGCCGCCGCTCGATTCGAGTGAGCCGGATCTCCCGAGCTCCTCGGAGAGCGTGAGCGGATCTACAACATCGCCGCGCTCGGAGAGGCTGACCATCGCGCGGAAAATCCGGCGGTGGCCCTCGCGGTAGAACATCGTATCGTCGAGGAATTCGGTCGCGCGCAGAATGGCGTCCGGATCCATGAGCATGGCGGACAAGACCGCCTGCTCCGCGTCCTCTGAATATGGAGGCCGACGGTCTTTGTATGGGTCACGAACGGGGGCTGCTATCGAGTATTCTACGGGCGAGCTTGACATCTTCCCAAGTCGGGCGTTTCCACGCCGGGTTGCGCAGCAGCGCCGCCGGGTGATAGGTGACGACGAGCGGTATGCCGTGGTACTGGTGCACGAGGCCACGGAGCTGACCGAGCGGAGTCTTTGTGTTTAGGAGAGTTTGGGCTGCGAAGGTTCCAAAAGCAACTATGACTTTCGGCTTGATCAGCTCGAGCTGCCTGATCAGGTACGGACTGCAGGCTTCGACTTCTTCTGGAAGCGGATTTCGATTTCCCGGAGGTCGATGCTTCAGCACGTTGCAGATGAAGACCTGCTCCCGCGTCAGATCGATCGCCGCGAGAATCTTGGTGAGAAGCTGCCCCGCCAGACCGATGAACGGCCGGCCGGTCTCGTCTTCCTTTGCGCCGGGCGCTTCCCCAACGCAGACCAGCTCCGCGTTTGGATTCCCCTCTCCCGGAACGGGATTCGTCGCGGTCTCGTACAGGGAGCAGCGCGTGCACTTTTTGACCTGCCTCGCGATCGCCTCGAGCGAGTCGAGCTTCTCGATCACGCCGGGGATCAGCTCAGCTTCGTCCGGAGCGACGACGATTCCTTTCGGGTCAACGACGATTCCTTTTCTGGTCGCCATCTCGTTCGTGGTTTCAGCGGTATTTGTCGGCTCACTGGTTTCAGCGGTAGTGCTCGGCGCGACAGGTTTCGAGCCGGATGTCGGGGCGTCAACTATCACGCCAGCATCCTGGAGCGCGGTGCGCCAATTATCGGATTGCTCGCCGGCGAGCTCGCGAACACTCAGGCGCGGCTCGGTGGATGACACCGATCTCCCGGTTGCCCCCAGAAGGCGCATCACGTCCTCGACGTTCAGGCCGTCGAGCACCAGCTCGGATTCCCCCAGCTCGCGGCGCTGCTCGAGGTAGCGACGCAGCAGAACTCTAGCGTCCACTGAGCTCCCTTTCGACGCGATCGAGAAGAATTTCGGCGAGGTCGGTCTTCGACATCAGGTCGAGCTCCTCTTCCTTACCGTCGCGCGTTATCACGGTAACGCGATTGGTATCGACGCCAAATCCGGCGCCCGGCTCCTTCGCGTCGTTCAACACGACGAAGTCGAGCTGCTTGGACTTGAGCTTCTCTTTCGCGTTCCGAATTCCGTCGGTCGTCTCGAGCGCGAATCCAACGATGACACTTGCTTTCTTCCGCCTGGAAATAGTTGATTTTAGAATGTCCTCGGTCGGCTCGAGGACAATCTTCGCGGCGCCGCGTCCCTTTTTTATCTTCTGGGGCGCTTCAGATGCGGGTCGGAAATCGGCGGGCGCGGCCGCCATGATCAGCACGTCGGCGCCCAGAAGTATTTCAGCGACCGCCCGCGACATCTCCCGCACCGTGTCAGTTTTCAGAGTCAATATCTCCGAGGGAAGTGGAATGTCGACGTGGCCGGCAATCAAGGTGACGTCGGCGCCGCGTCTCCAAGCTGCCCGCGCGAGCGCAACGCCCATTTTGCCGCTGCTGTGATTGGAGATGAATCTCACCGGGTCTATCGGCTCGCGCGTCGCTCCGGCCGTAACGATGACTTTCTTCCCCTTTAGCGAGGACTTCGCTTCGAGCAGCCGTCCGACGCGACTCATGATTTCGTCGGGCTCGGGCATCCGTCCCGGCCCGCTTCCCTCCCCCACCGCCAGCGGACCTTCGACCGGCTCGAGAATCTCGTAGCCGAGCGACCGCGCGTGCGCGACGTTGCGCTTCGTCTGCGCGTGCGACCACATCCGGTCGTTCATCGCCGGTACCAGCAGAACCTTCGATGTGGCCGCGAGCAGGCAGGCAGTCAGCAGATCGTCGGCGAGCCCGTGTGCCGCCCGGCCGACGAAGTCCGCCGTCGCGGGTGCGACGACGATTGCGTTCGCTTCGCGGGCGAGACGGATGTGATCGAGCGCGTGTCCGGGTCCGAAGATCTCTGTGTGCACCGGACGTCCGGTGACCGCTTCGAATGTGATGGGGCCGATGAACTCGCGGGCGCCGCGAGTCATGACGACGTCGACCTCAGCTCCCGCTTGTGTAAGCAAACGCGCCAGCCACACTGACTTGTAGCTGGCGATGCCCCCGGTGACACCGAGGAGGATGCGGCTGCCCGCAAAAGGACGCGCGGTAATTACTCCGTGCGGCGGCGCGGGACCACGCGGTACTCGACCTCACCGTCCGTGAGCTCCTCGAGCGCACGCGTCGTCAGCTTCTTCTCGCCTGGAGCGGAGCGGTCGCGCGGGAACTCATTGAGGACGCGCGCGTACTTGGCCGCGACCAGAACTCCCAGATACTTGTTGGTCGCGTGCTTCGCGACTTCACTCGGAATGAATACCTGCATTTACTTCCTCGCTGAATAGTGATCGATGGCGCGCTGAATCCCGTCCATCAGCTCTTCGATTCGCGCATCGAGTGCCCCATTGCGGGATCGCTTCAAGCCTTCCGCCTCGATTATGCTCGACACCGCCGCCACGGCGGAATCGATTTCGTCGTTGACGATTACGTATGGGTACAAATCTATCGCCTTCAGCTCGGCTTTGGCACTCTTGAATCGACGAATCAGCGATTTGGGGTCCTCCGTGCCGCGGGCTTTAAGGCGCTCCACCAGCACCTCGGCCGACGGCGGGAGAATGAAAATGAGGACAGAATCGGGGAAGGCCCTCGCGAACTGCTTTGCGCCCTGAACGTCGATGTCCATGATGACGTGCCTGCCGGACGACAGCACGCGGTCCACCTCTGCCCGCAAAGTTCCGTACAGATGGCCATGAACCTCGGCCGACTCGGCGAACTCCCGGGCGGCCTTACCACGCTTGAATTTCTCGAGCGAGAGGAAATGGTAGTCTCTGCCGTCTATTTCTCCCTGCCTCGGAGGCCGTGTCGTGCACGATACCGAGTAACCGACGTCGGCTCTCATCGCCAACAGCTTGTGAGCTATGGTTGTCTTTCCGCCGCCGGAAGGCGAAGACAGAATGATTGGGAAAGGCATTACTCGAGGTTCTCGACCTGCTCGCGGATACGCTCGAGCTCTTCCTTGATCGCGATGACGTCCTCCTGGATCTGAGCATCGCTCGCCTTACTGCCGATGGTGTTCGCCTCGCGCACCATTTCCTGGAGAATGAAGCCCAGTCGCTTGCCGACGGGGTCGGCGGTCTTCGATTGCGCTGTCTCGCGGAACGCCGCCAGATGCGACCGGAATCGATCCAGCTCCTCCGCGACGTCCAGTTTGTCGGCGAGAATTGCGATCTCCTGGGCGATCCGCTGAGGATCAGCTCCAGCCGCGCCGATCAACTCCGACACGGTGCGCGTAACCCGCTCGTGCTGCTCTTTGAGGCGGATGGGGGCCCGCTTCTCGACTCTCGCCAGCCTCGTCTCTACCACGGCCACCCGTTCAACAAGGAAAGCGGCGAGCTGAGCTCCTTCGGCGCGTCGCATCGAGATCAGGTTGTCGACGGCCTTGTGGACGATCGCCGCCAGCGCCTCTCCCGCGCCAGAGTCCATTTCTTCCTCGCTGGGTGAAGCCACGACATCGGGCAGGCGAAGCACCGTGGCGAGATCCACTTCGCCACCAAGCGCGTGTCTTTTCTGGAGCTCCTTCAGGGTCACGGCGTACTGCGCCAGCCTAGCCTCGTCGATGACCAGTCCGCTA
>JAYWBE010000417.1:0-9608 GCA_043781715.1 Gemmatimonadaceae bacterium | reverse complement strand
GTTGATCACCTTCGCGTAGCAGCCGCCCTCGAAGTTGAAAACCCCGTTCTCCGACCATCCGTGCTCATCGTCGCCAATGAGACCGCGATTCTGAGCGGTGGAGAGCGTCGTCTTGCCGGTTCCTGAAAGGCCGAAGAACAACGCGGTGTCGCCCGACTTCCCGATGTTGGCCGAGCAGTGCATCGAGAGCACGCCCTGGCTGGGAAGCAGATAGTTCATGACGGTGAACATCGCTTTCTTCAGCTCACCGGCGTAACGCGTGCCTCCGATGAGAATCGTGCGCTCGGCGAGGTTGAGAACGACGAACGTGCTGGACCGCGTGCCGTGCCGCGCGGGAACGGCCTGGAACTCAGGCGCGTGGAGAACGGTGAAGTTGGGATCGAAGGTCGGCAGGTCGCTCAGCTCGGGACGGATGAACATGTTGCGCACGAACGCCATGTGCCACGCGTTGGGCGACACGTAGCGCACGGACAACCGATATGATGGATCGGCGCCACAATAGAGATCCTCGACGAACAGCTCGGGGGACTCATTCAGATATTTGCGGACGTCGTCGAGCAGTAGGCCATACTTCTCGATGGTCAGAGGCTGGTTGACCTTACCCCAGTCGACATCCTTCTCCGAACTCGGCTCCTTTACGACGAACTTGTCGTTCGGAGAGCGTCCCGTGTGCGGGGCGGTGACCGCGACGAATGGACCCATGTCCGCAAATTCGCCCTCGCTGCGCCGCGCCGCCGCCTGAAACAGCTCGGGCGCAATCAAATTCCAGTGGACCTCGCCGCGCGGGTTGAGTCCCTGCCTGCTCAAGCCAATGCTGCTCTCGCGCGCCACCTGCTTGCGCCGCGGCTTCATCTCGGTTGCCATTACGTGCCCTTCCTCTCGTTGATCCGCTGCTGCGCATCGATCACCGCGACGGCGGCCATGTTCACGATATCCTGAACGTCAGCACCCTGCTCCAGTACGTGCACGGGAAGATTCATACCCAGCAGGATCGGTCCGATTTTCGTGGCGCCACCCAGGTGGTGAAGGAGCTTGTACGCGATGTTCCCGGCGCTCAGGTTGGGGAATATCAGTACGTTCGCCCGCTCCTTCAGCATGCTGAATGGATACGCCGAGCGGAGGATGTTCTCGTCCATCGCCGTATCCGCCTGCATCTCGCCGTCGACGACGAGCGCAGGGTCGCGCTTCCTCAGAATCGCGACCGCCTTCGCGACCTTCTCCGCGTCCGGATGGCGCACGGAACCGAAGTTGGAAAACGACAGCATCGCGATCTTGGGCGTGATGCCAAAAGTCTGAACGATCCTGCTGGCGGAATACGCGATCTGCGCCAACTGCTCCGCGGTAGGATCGATGTTGACGGTCGTGTCTCCACAGAAGATAACGTGCTTCTCGAAGACGAGCATGTAGAGACCGCTCACGATCTCGGCTTTGGGATGCGGCCCGATGACCTGGAGCGCGGGACGAATGGTCTCGGGGTAGTGCATGCCGACCCCGGCGAGGAGGGCGTCGGCGTCTCCGCAGGCGACCATCACTGATCCGAAATAGTTCCCGTTGAATAGGAGCTGGTGCGCTTCGCCGTGACTGAGTCCTTTGCGCTGGCGGCGCTTCCACAGATAATCGGCGTACTTGTCCCGCCTGTCCGATGTCCCCGGATCTTCGATCACGATGTCGCGGAGCGAGATGTGGTTATCGCCGGCGAGGCGCTCTATGTTGGCGCGCTGACCGAGGAGAATGGCGGAGCCGATGCCTTCATCGACGATCATCCGGGCGGCGCGAATGATCTTCGGCTCTTCGCCCTCGGGAAACACGATGCGCTTCGGATCGCGCACCGCCCGGTTGATGATCCCACGCATGATTCCGCGTGCACGCCCGAGGCGAGCCTCGAGCTGCTCGCGGTAGTGTTCGAGGTCGATCATCTCCTTTGCGACACCGCTCGCGACGGCGGCCCACGCAACGGCGGGCGCAACCCAAAGCAGCACCCGCGGATCGAAGGCGAAGGGAATGAGGTAGTCGGGCCCGAAATTCACCGAGCGCAGGCCGTACAGACGCGACACGCTATCGGGCACGTCTTCCTTCGCCAGCGCGGCCAGCGCGCGCGTCGCCGCCATTTTCATTTCCTCGTTCACCTGTGTCGCGCGGACGTCGAGCGCGCCACGAAAAATGAAGGGAAATCCGAGCACGTTGTTGACCTGGTTGGGAAAGTCGCTGCGTCCGGTGGCGATGATGGCATCAGAGCGAACGGCGCGGACCTGGTCGGGCAGTATTTCCGGCTCAGGATTCGCCAGCGCGAAGACGATCGGCTTCTTGGCCATCTTCGCGACCATCTCTCCGGTGATGGCGCCCGCCACCGACAGGCCGACGAAGACATCGGCGCCCACGAGAGCGTCCGCGATCGTGCGGGCCTTCGTCTTGTTGGCGAACTTCGCCTTGTAGGGGTCGAGCTCGCCGGGCCTCCCCTCGTAGACGACGCCCTGTCGGTCGCTGAGCAGAATGTTTTCGCGCAACACTCCGAGCCTCACATAGTGCTCGGCCGTCGATATCGCGGCGGCGCCCGCGCCTGAGAACACCACGCGAACCTTCTCGATTTTTTTGCCGACGATCTCGAGCGCGTTGAGGAGCGCCGCGCCGGAGATGATCGCCGTCCCGTGCTGGTCGTCGTGGAAGACGGGAATCTTCATCGTCTTGCGCAGAGTCTCTTCGATGTAAAAGCAGTCGGGCGCCCGAATGTCCTCGAGATTGATTCCCCCGACGGTCGGCTCGAGAAGCTGACAGAACCTGATGACGTCTTCGGGATTGACCGAGCCGACTTCGAGGTCGAACACATCGAGGTCAGCGAACTGCTTGAAGAGGTTTGCCTTGCCCTCCATCACGGGCTTGCTGGCCAGGGCTCCGATGTTGCCGAGCCCGAGCACGGCGGTGCCGTTGGTGACTACAGCGACGAGATTACCTTTTGCCGTGTACTTGTACACGTCGTCCGGAGTCGCCTTGATCTCGAGGCAGGGCACCGCCACTCCAGGGGAGTAGGCGAGTGCGAGATCGCGCTGGTTGTTGAGGGGCTTGGTCGGTACTACCGCGATCTTTCCGGGGCGCCCGGATGAGTGGTAGTCGAGGGCATCTTCACGCTTCATTGAACCTGGAAAAATGCCATGTGCGCGACTTAAGTGCCACCCTCGCTGAGAGATAGGAACGATCAAGCCAGATGATCCAGCGCTACCTTTTTTGTCTTAAAAGGGTACTTTAAACCCTACATGAAGCTTCCTCGCTCGATATCTAGCGCCCCCGTATGGCGCCTGCGCTTGCTCGCAACGGTCCTTGCCGTTGCCGGTCAGCTCGCAATATCGGGCGCGTCGCTCGCGCTGGCACGCGACGAATCCAGTGTCGCGTCGCACACCGAGCGGAGCGGCATCGACTTGCATCGCGGGCACAACGAAGCGACCTGCGCGGCCTGCGCCGCTCTCTCGTTTCAGACAACCGCAAATCCGGCTACGCCACCGGTCTTGAGCGAAGCAGTCTCTCGCTGCATTCTCGCACGCTGTTCCGTGTCATGCGGTAGCGGTCCGCAGCTTCTCCCCAACTCCTGCCGAGCGCCGCCCAGAGAATCCTGAACCTGTCGTTCAGCGGTTAGACAACATTCTCTGGGGAGCAAATGCATTTTACTCGGTCAACGATTGCGTTGACGTTTTGTTGCGGGCGCGCTCAAAGCCCAACAACCTATTCGAGGCAGGCGCGCCGATTCCATATCGAGGCTCGGTCGCGTCCTGTTCGCCCGGCCGAGAGGGTTTCGGCCGCTAGATGTCTGGAAACCAACAAAAAAGGATTCTCCAAATGAGAGGCCGATTCATCCTCTGCGCGCTCGGCATCGCCTTGCCGACTTTCGCGCAGGGTCAGATCACTCCACCTAAGACGAAGCAAGATTCCATCGCGCGAGCTGACAGCATCGCCCGCGCCGATTCCATAGCGCTAGTGAAGCAGCTGGAAAAAGAGCTGGGTCAGCCAGCCGCTGACAGCAACGGGGCTGTCGCCGCCGCATCGCAGGGGCCGCGGGCAACTGGCGGGTACATGAACATAGGGTTCGTCTCTTTGGCGGACGCCGGGTGGTCCACCGAGCCGGATGTCGGCTCGATCCAGGTCGGAGACCACGATCCTCACGTGAATGGCTTCTCCATTCCCAACGTCGAGCTGGCGCTCGACGGGGCGGTCGATCCCTACTTCAAAGGGTTCAGCAACATCGTCTACAAGATCAACGAGAAGGGCGAGACAGGTGTTGAGCTAGAAGAGGCGTACGTATTGACCACCGCGCTGCCCGCCAATCTGCAGCTCAAGGTCGGACAGTTCTTCACCGAGTTCGGTCGCCAGAATCCCCAGCACCCGCATGCGTGGTCTTTCGTTGACCAACCGCTGGTCCTCAATCGGATGTTCGGGCCCGATGGCCTCCGCAGTCAGGGGCTGCGACTCTCGTGGCTTTTGCCGACGTCCTTCTATACGGAAGCGCTCCTTACCATCGCCAACGCAACAGGTGGCACGACGTCGAGCTTTCGTTCGCCTGACTCGCCGGAGATCCACGGCGGCGTAGTCAACGACCGGCTGGTGGAACATCCTTCGGACTTGCTGTTTGTGCCGCGTGTCAACACGTCATTCGATCTTACCGAGACTCAGACCGTGATCCTCGGCGCGTCGGCGGCATTCGGTCCGAATAATTCTGGACCTTCCGCCCGGACTAAGGTGTACGGTGTCGATGCGTACTGGAAGTGGAAGCCCGCTGCTGCTCAGGCGGGTTTTCCGTTTCTGTCGATGCAGAGCGAGGCGATGTTCCGCCGGTATGACGCCGCGCAGCGGATCGCCGCAGCCGATCCGACGGTCACGTTGCCGAGCGAGATGCTGAAGGATCGGGGAGCGTACGCCCAGCTGTTGTGGGGAGTCAAGCCCCGCATAGTGGCGGGGCTGCGAGGCGAGTTCGCAACGGGCGACCCGGCCACGTTCGAGTCGGAGGTGCGCCGCGATCGAACGCGGGTGTCGCCGAATTTCACTTGGTATCCAACTGAATTCTCGAAGTTCCGGGTGCAGTACAATTACGACCATCGCAAGGGAATCGGCACCGATCACTCGCTCTGGTTCCAGTTCGAGTTCCTGCTCGGCGCACACGCAGCACACAAATTCTAAACTCCATAAGGTAGAAAAAAAGAAAATGAAATCAACGAATCTTCTTAAAGCTGCCACTCTCGCGCTGATCGGGATTGCAGCCACCGGCTCATCGTCGTCTGCGCAGATCCGCGTCGTTGCAACGACTCCCGATTTCGCTTCGGTGGCGAGGGAGATCGGCGGAGACAAGGTCAGTGTGATAGCGCTGGCCAAGCCCACCGAGGATCCGCATTACGTCGATGCGAAGCCGAGCCACATCGTCACCCTGAACCGGGCCGATGCGCTCATCGAGGGAGGCGCGGAGCTTGAGCTCGGATGGCTGCCACCATTGCTGGAGAACTCGCGCAACGCGAGGATCTCCGCCGGCGCACCGGGCCGCATCGTGGCTTCGGAGGGCGTCAAGATGCTTGAGATCCCCACGAGCTTCGATCGCTCGAAGGGCGATGTTCACTCCCTTGGCAACCCGCACTTCATGATCGACCCGGCAACCGTAAAAATTGTCGCCCGCAACATCGCCGATCACTTCAGCCAGATCGATCCAAAAAATTCCGCGACGTACCGCGGCAATCTGGGAAGGTTCAACACCAAGCTGGACGCGAAGTATGCCGACTGGCAGAAGCAGCTTGCGCCGTATCGTGGCGCGAAGATCGTGACGTATCACAAGGATTTCGTCTACCTGGCCGAACGGTTTGGCCTGAGCATCGTCGACGAACTCGAGCCCAAGCCCGGCATCGCCCCCTCACCGGCGCACCTGGCTCAGGTCATCGGCAAGATGAAAGCGACGAATGCGAAGGTCATCCTCGTGCAGCCATTCCAGAACCGCAGGACGGCGGAGACGGTGGCGCGTCAAACCGGCGGTGTAGTTCTCGATGTTCCACAGCAGCCCGGTGCAGCTCCCAACACCACGACCTACTTCGACATGATGGACAACCTCGTGAACACTCTCGCCGGCGGGCTCCGCACACAGAAATGAACATGGATCTTGGGGTTGTCTGGGAGGTCATGAAATGGCCCTTTGTGGCCTGTCTCCTTTTTCCGCCGTTGCTCGTCTACCTCGGCCTGCACGTTGTGAAGCGCGAAGTGATTTTCGTGGACCTCGCGCTCGCACAGGTTGCGACGCTAGGTACCTGCGTGGCATTGCTGATGGGGTATCACTTTGATGACCGCGCAACGTTCTGGATTTCCCTCGTAGTGACGTTTATTGGGGCGGCGTTCTTCAGTTGGTCGCGCAGCACCAGGAGGGGCGAAGTTCCCCAGGAAGCGATCATCGGCATCACGTTCGTCGTAGCCGCAGCGGGAGTGATTCTGCTTCTGAGCCGAGTCGCGGGTGGGAAGGAGGAACTCGAGCACCTGCTCACGGGCGATATTCTGAATGTGACGAAGGGCGAAATCGGCCAGCGAGTGGTGGTGTTCGCTGCGCTAGGTGCCTTCTATGCGGGATTCCACAAACGCTTTGTCCTCATCTCATCCGATCCGGACAAGGCGTTCGCGGACGGAATACGCGTGCGCCTTTGGGACTTCCTGTTTTATGCCGCGTTCGCTCTCGTAGTCGTGAGCTTCGTGCGCCTTGCCGGGGTTCTACTGACCTTTGCGTATTTGATTGTGCCCGCGGTCTGTGGGACGATGCTGGCCCAGGAATGGATGAAGCGCCTGGCGATAGGATGGGTCATCGCTGCGGCAGCGAGCTTGCTCGGATTGTGGGCTTCCTATCAAATGGATCTGCCCACCGGAGCCGCTATTGTGGTCGCGTCTGGGCTGCTACTGGCCATCGTGGGCGTTTTCAGCGCTGCGCGGCGGGCGTAGGATTTTGTTATCGAGGGACACGCGGACGAGCCGGTTTCGACACTCTTCGGCTAGCCCTATCTGACTCCCGGCTGCGCACATTGATCCGACAATGGTGATTCCGTACCCGCGCATACCACCGACGATCGTGTCGATTGGTCCGATCGCTATCCGATGGTACAGCGTGATGTATGTCGCTGGATACGCGCTGGGTTATCGCTTGGCACTATGGCGCGTTGCGAGCAGCCGGTTCACCATCACTCGGGCAGCGCTCGACACTTTGATTTGGTACCTTGCCGCCGGCATGCTTATCGGCGCGCGCGTGTTTTACGTAATCGTGTATGGACGTGAGGAGTACGCCGCCCACCCGCTCGAGGCTCTTGCAATATGGCGAGGCGGCCTCTCGTTTCACGGTGCAATCATCGGAATGGCGATCGCTGTCGTGCTTTTCGCGCGCCGTTACGAGCTCCCTGTGCTCCGAGTAACCGACCTGGTAGCGCTTTGTGGAACACCAGGTCTTTTTTTTGGCCGCATAGGAAATTTCATCAACGGCGAACTGTATGGCAGGCCAACGAATCGTGCGTGGGCCATGGTTTTTCCGACAGATCCGCAACACCTGCCTCGGCATCCTTCTCAGCTTTACGAGGCCCTGGCAGAGGGGGTGCTGCTCACCGCCGTACTATGGGGAATCGACCACTGGACATATGCACGGGGCCACTCTCGATCCGGCCTGGCAACAAGCGTATTTCTTGTCGGCTACGCGACTATACGCTTCTCTCTCGAATTCACGCGTCAACCGGACCCGCAGCTCGGGCTCGTAGTTGGCGCGTTCTCGATGGGGCAGCTGCTATCTATGATAATGTTTGCTGCTGGCGTCGCACTTCTCGGATCGGTGTACTTCGATAACCGTGCGGAGCGACCACTGGCGTAAACGTTTTCCGCGTTTATCCCAGTGGTGCCCAAATCGTCACCGCGCGATGTCGAGTCTCAACTGAAGCGTTTGCGGTCGGCCCACCGCAGCAGCGCTGAAGAACGCACCTTTAAGGATGCGTATTACGCCGGCTAGTCACTTATTGCTGATTACTTAAATCAAACTACCGCCGATCACTTCAAATGATTGAGATCCCCGCACACACGATAGCGCAGCTCCTCTATCTCGTTCACACCGATCCGGAGGAGCTGCGGGAAGCTCTCGGTGAGCTACGCGCTCCTGACATTGCCGAGGCTTTGCGCGAGCTGCCGCCGGAAGCCGCCGCGAAGGTGATGGCGTCGCTTCCATTCGAGCTCACCGTCCAGGTGTTCGACGAGCCGGAACTGACTCGCCACCGCTGCGCGATCATCCAGCTCATCGAGCCGCGCAAGGTCGGGCCGCTCATCGAGGCAATGTCCGCCGACCAGCAGGCGGATCTGTTTCGGGAAGTCCCTCCCGAGCAGCGGCCGCGCCTGCTGGCGACCGTGAGCGAGCCGACTCGCGCCTCGCTCCAGAAGCTCCTTCAGTATGCGCCGGAGACAGCCGGCGGAATCATGACCACCGAATTCGTCAGCGTTCCATCGGACTGGGGCGTCGATCAGGCGCTCCGGCTGATCAGAGAAGTAGGCGGCCGCAAGGAGACAGTGTACGCGATCTACATCGTTGACCCGGCGACGCAGGAGCTGGTCCACGTCGTCTCGCTGCGCGAGCTGCTGACTTCCGAACGTGAGGATAACGTGCTCGACGTCGGCAACAGGAGACCGCCGCTGACGGTGACGGCGCACATGGATCGCGAAGAAGTTGCCCGCCTCATCTCGAAGTACAATCTGCTGGCGATCCCTATCGTCGACGATCAGCGACGCATGCTCGGCATCGTCACGGTTGACGACGTGATCGACGCTCTGGTGAAGGAATCGACCGAGGACGTCCAGCGCTTCGGAGGTATGGAGGCCCTCGACGCGCCGTACATGGAAATCGGATTCGTGGAGATGATCAAGAAGCGGGCAGGCTGGCTTTGCGCGCTGTTCCTGAGCGAGATGCTGACGGCGACGGCGATGCAGCGCTTTCAGGGCGAGATCGAGCGGGCCGCCGTGCTCGCGATGTTCATTCCTCTCGTCATGAGCTCGGGCGGCAATTCCGGTTCTCAGGCGACCTCGCTCGTCATACGAGCGCTCGCACTTCAGGAGCTGAAGCTCCGCGACTGGTGGCGGATCGCCGTCCGCGAGCTGCCGACTGGACTCGTGCTCGGCGCCATCCTTGGCGTAATCGGCTTCACCCGAATCGTGCTCTGGCAGCGCCTGCACATCTTCAGTTACGGGCCCCACTACTTCCTGCTGGCGATCGCCGTCGGGTTCTCGCTCGTCGGAATCGTCGCGTTCGGATCCTTGGCCGGATCGATGCTCCCCTTTCTGCTCAAACGGATCGGATTCGACCCCGCGAGCGCCTCAGCTCCGTTCGTCGCGACACTCGTCGACGTCACTGGACTCGTGATCTACTTCTCGGTGGCATACCTGGTGTTGCACGGAACTCTCTTGTGACATTCGAGTCCAGCCCGTAGCGCCCCGCCGGCCCGCCCAATGCCCTCGGCAGGTAGTCTTCAGTTGTAGTTGTATGAGACCGCAGAGCCTATTCGATGTAGCTCCGCAGCCGCTCGAGCATTCTGCGATCGGTCGTTTCGGCGTCATCGAGCTTCGGGGTCTCGATGATCTTGCCGACG
>JAYWBE010000416.1:0-3179 GCA_043781715.1 Gemmatimonadaceae bacterium | reverse complement strand
GCATCTTCTCACCGTCGGTCTGCCGCGCGATGCTGTGCAGGCGTTTGAACGCGTTCTTGGGTATTGCGTGACCGACGAGCAGCGCCTCCTCGTCTTGTCTAGACTCGCTTCATCCCTCCAAATGTGCGGATTGTGGGAGGAGTCAAAGCGCGTCCTACACGAATCGCGACAACTTCAAGCGAGGACCGCTCCGAACGCAAACACTCACGACGATGTTGAATTCGCCCTCTTCGAGGCGCGCTGGCGAGCCAATCTGGAGCGTTCTTCGCTACTCGACGAGCTGAACGCGTGCGCCGGGACAAGCGATGCGTCGCCGAGCCATCGCGTTGTGTGCGGTCTATTGGGCCTCAAGATTGCCGCCAGCGAAAATCAGATTGACGCGATGGAAGAGTTATACCTCACGATGGTGCCTCTCCTCGAAAACCCCAGAATCGCTGCGACAACCCGCCTTGAAGTCGAAATGATCTATCACTCAACCTGCGGAGATGTGCGGAGGGCTGAAAGAGCCACGGATCAACTTCTTGTAGTTGGCGGCGACGAGCCAGATCCGCGCATGCGCGCGCGCGCCCTGTTGAACGTTGGGCATGCGTATCGTGTTGCGGGACGAGTGGATGACGCTGAGGCCGTTCTTCTTGAACTTATCGATTACTCTGTGGCGCACGGTTATTTGAACCGAGCCTCGTTTGCTTTTCTTGCTCTGGCTCGGGTCTATCTTGCCGCCGGAGATCTTCCGCGGACCCGGGCGGCCCTGCAGAAGCTTGAAGCTCTTACTGGCGATGAACAAGACCATATTCTCACTGGAGACCGACTTTACATGTTCACCAGGCTCGCGTTGGATGAGGGAAACGTTGAGGAAGCTGCCGAGAGGTACGCGGTGCTGGCTGCCCAGACCAGCGTAAATGACGGCGTAAATTGGCAGGCTGCCGCACTAGCCGTTGGAATCCGGATTGGAATTGCGCAGCATGCGTCGACTGAAATGCTCGGGCGGATGGTAGCGGAGCTTGAGGCTGCACATCTTCAAAATCGAGGCTGGGGTTCACAGGATTTTGAAGCCCACGCGCTGGCTCTTGGCCTGCGCTATTGCGGAAAGCTAGAAAAAGGTCGTCTTCTATTCGCCGACTACGTGACAATGTATCGTCGCGAGAAGTGGGCTCTACCGCAATATCTTCGTGACTTACTACGGGAACTGCAAGACAGCTACTCGGTTTCGGTCACGCGCAGAATGGAGCCTCTCTCCGGCATTGTCTGAACCCAAGTAAGAAGCCCGACAGCAGGTTCGGAGTACCGCGCGCAGACGGTACCGATATCCCGAGCTAGGCGCGCCGGGCGAGACTTAGTATTGGTCTCGCAGGTGTATTCGGAGTCTCTCGCGGCTCGCGCGTGTCCTCGAAGAGGACCTTGAAAAGGGGACTGGCCAGCAAAGTGTCGTAAATCTTTGGGTCGAACTGTCTCCCTCTGAACTTTTCAAGCTCCTTCCGCACGGCCGTTTCGCCCAGGGCCGCGCGATACGGCCTGTCCGTTGTCATGGCGTCGATGGTGTCGGCGAACATGACGATCCGTGATCCGAGCGGAATGGCAGCCCCGAAAAGACCGTCCGGATATCCCGATCCGTCCCAGTTTTCGTGATGGTGACGAATTAACGGAAGGACATCCTTCAATGAGCTCACGTTGCGCGCAAGCTCTTCGCTCTTTATGGGGTGAGTTCGCATTATCGCGCTCTCTTCTGTCGTGAGCTTCCCGGGTTTGCTGAGAATCGGTCCAAAGACCTCGTGAATCTTGCCAACGTCATGCAGAAGCGCCGCAACCACAATTCGTTCGATTTCACGCTCGCGCAGGCCCATCGCGCGGCTAATAACGCGCGCCATGTTCGCGACTCTGCGTGAATGACCGGACGTGTATGGGTCGCGAGCTTCGATGGCGGCCACCATAAGCTCGAGCAATTCTTGGTTCGTTTTTTCTAGCTGCCAATTTGTTTTGTAAAGCTGACGCGCTCCCAGTAACGGGATCATGAATAGGGCAGCTCCAAGAACGCCAAAGTGCACGTAGACATATGCAAAAACGAAAACAAACGGGATTGACAGGAGATCGTACACAAACGTAAAGCGTAGCCGCTTTGGCCAGAGGACCCAGACAGATTTGTCTTCCTGTAGCGCTACAATCCCGCTGATTGTGAGACTATTTGCGGCAAAGAAGAAAAGACTCGCGACAATGTATGGAAGGAATTTGAACTGTGCGGGTTCAAGTAGCGGAGATCCTCCGAACGCCCGATACACGATTACGCTAACTGCCGCCGCGAACATGCCCTGCGAAGTATTAAAGAGGACCTTGATGGCGGCTCGACGACAAATCAGCTCGAACACCAACAAGGCGAGACCCGTTCCCAGAATGCTCAGCCAGTGGGGAACAAGGAACACACATGTCAACATTGGCAGGAACGCGATCGACCCCGAGGTGGTCTGCGTAGGCCTGTAGGCAAGAAAACTCGAGGCAAGACCAAGAATGGAAAAGCAAGCCACAGCGAGCACGAATTGCGGCTCGATCTGGGGATCGCTCATATACACTGCACCGCTGAGCGCAACTGCAGCGGCGGCCAGTGTTAATACGTAATACCTGATACTCAAGTGCATATGAAGAAAAACCCCCGGCCCAGCCCTAGACCCAAGCGCCCCAATCGGCGTTTAGAAAACCGAAAAAGAAACTGATCATTCTCACTTTGCGTCACCCCCCTAAAAATCAGTCGCAATCAGCATCCGCTGAATTGCGCTACTAGGTTGGCTCCGCTCGTGTAACTAGGCTTGCCCGCTCAACTCGTCTCGTTAGCCGGGACGGGGGTTTTTTATTTCCTCTAGGATTCGTGTTAAGGTGAAACTCGCCCAACGATCCTTTTCAACTTCACCAGGTCGAATCGACCTGCTTTCAATTTCCATCTATTCCTGCACCGGGCCCTCGAGCCCGCTTACTCTCCCTGATCCACCCAGCGGTTCGTCGCCGCCAGCACCGCCAGAGCGCTGGCTGTCTCCGCGCTCCCCTTGATCTCGCAATTACCTACGAGCAGCTGACTGTCCCGGCCTGCCCGCACCGTCACACCCACGAACACGTACTCGCGCTCGAAGGCCTCCATCACCTTCACACCCTCCACCGCCAGCTGTCCTTCCCTGCCCTCGGCCGAGCCGATCGCG
>JAYWBE010000415.1:0-3183 GCA_043781715.1 Gemmatimonadaceae bacterium | reverse complement strand
AATTCGAGATGGAGGCGGATCTGGTACTGCTGGCGATGGGGTTTACGGGCCCCGTGAAGAGCAGGTTGCTGGTGGATCTCTCCGTCGAGCTGGACGGTCGGGGAAACATTGCAACCGATGGCGCGCACCGCACGAGCGTGCCGGGAGTTTTCGCCGCCGGCGATGCGCATCGGGGAGCGTCGCTCATCGTGTGGGCGATTCGCGAGGGGCGCGACGCCGCGGATAGTATCGACCAGTGGTTCCTCGAGGGCATGGCGGGCGGGTAGATCGTCAGTCTTCCCGAAGCGGAGCAGTCAGAGATCTCTTCAGCAATACGGCCGCGACCACATCGAGCGAGCTTCCAGCTGCATCCAGAGCTACTCCTACGTGATAGAACAGATCAGCCGCCTCTTCGGCGGAGCGAGCCGCGTCTCCGTCGGCGCATGCTGTAACGAGCTCCGCGCTTTCTTCCCCGATTTTCTTGAGACGGAGATTGCGGTCCAGAAGCAGCTTGCGGGTATAGCTTCGCGACTTTTCCCGCTGCTCAGGCGATATTGAGTCGCCCTCGGCACTGGACTCCCCTTTCACATCCCGGTGTCGCGCTGAAATTGTTGCCGCGAGCGCGGACCAAATATTCGGCGCAGCGGAAGATTCATCGAAGCACGACACCGCGCCGGTGTGACACGCTGGTCCGGCGGAAAGCACGCGCGCGAGCACGGTGTCACTATCACAATCGAGCGTCAGCGAAACGACTCTCTGCACATTGCCGCTGGTCGCGCCCTTCCGCCACAGCCCGCGGGTCCGCGAGCGGTAATGCATCTCGCCGGTCTCCATCGTGCGCTCGAGGGCTTCCCGGTCCGCGTTCGCCACCATTAGAACCCGGCCGCTCGCGGCATCCTGCGCCACGACGACGACCGTCCTGCTATCCCTGTCGAAACGCACTGCGTCGAGGTTCAGGTCCGCGCTCATGAAGCCGCTCCCGCTGAAGCAGGCGCGCCCGAAGGCGCCAGAATCTCGCGCACGATCCCGGCAAGCTTCGCATTCGTCGCGATCGCATCGCCCCCGCAGAAAGTCTCACTGCCGCGCCAATCTGTGAATACTCCGCCAGCCTCGGCAATGATCGGCATCATCGCCGCGACGTCCCACTCCGAGACGATTTCGTCAACCATGATGTCAGCACGCCCGGTGGCGACCAGCAGGTAGCCGTAGCAGTCTCCCCACGTTCGCATCTGTCGCGCGCTGTTCTGGAGCCGCAGCCAGCGCTCACGCCTCGCGACATCGCGCGTGAATCGCGCGTCGGTCGTCACGAGCCGCGCTTCTCCAAGCTCCGAAACCGTGGACACGCGCGCGCGCGTTCCATTCCACCAGCATCCCTCGCCGGGCGCGGCAGCGACGATCTCGTCCAGCACCGGGAAATAAGCGGCTCCGGCGATCACGCGCTCGCCCTCGGCGACGGCAATCAGCGTTCCCCAGAGCGGTACACCCTGCAGGAAAGTGTAGGTCCCGTCAATCGGATCCAGGATCCAGCGGCGCGCGGCATCTGCGCGCACCGGCGAGAGCTCTTCGCCGACAATGCCGTCATCGGGGAACCGCCGCTCGATCCATTCCCGCGCCGAGCGCTCGGCGTTGATGTCGGCGATACTCACCGGGGATCCGTCGTTCTTCGTGCGCGTCTCCGGACTGCGTCCGTAGAATCCTTTCGCGATATCGCCAGCGATGCGGGCGACTTCGGCGACCGCGTCCATGTAGCTGCTCACGCCACTCACGCTGCTTTCCTCACTGAAATATCGGCCGCTCGTAGCGCCGATTTCACGCTGCCGATATCCGTGGTGCCGTCGTGCAGGACGCCGGCCAGGAGAGCCGCGTCGGCGCCGCCGCGAACGAAAGCATCGATGACGTCGCCGGCGGAACCCGCACCGCCGGAAGCGACGACGGGCACCGTGACTGTCCGCGCCACTCGCGACAGCAGCTCGACATCGTAGCCGCAGCGCGCGCCGTCACGATCGATGCTCGTCAGGAGAATTTCTCCCGCCCCGAGCTCGGCACAACGTTTCGCCCATTCGATGGCGTCGAGTCCGGTCGGCGCCCTGCCGCCATTCACGTACACTTCCCACCTGTCACCCCTCCTCAGAGCGTCGATGCTCGCCACCACGCACTGAGATCCGAACCGCGCGGCCGCTTGCGTCAACAGCTTCGGGCGCCGAACGGCGGCAGAGTTGATTGCGATCTTGTCTGCCCCAGCGCGCAATGCGTTCGCAATGCCGTCGACGGTTCGCATTCCTCCCCCGACCGTGAGCGGAATGAACAATCGCTCAGCGGTGCGGCGAACGAGGCCCAGCAAGGTGCCTCTCTCTTCATCAGTCGCCGCGATGTCAAGAAAAACGATCTCATCCGCGCCCTGAGCCTCGTAACGCTCGGCGAGGACGACCGGATCGCCGGCGTCGCGAAGATTAACGAAGTTCGTTCCCTTGACGACGCGCCCGTCCTTCACGTCGAGACATGCGATCACTCTGTGAGTCAGCATCACTCGACTCTCAGCGAGATTGATCCCTTCGTGCTGACCGTGTCTCCTGTATCCACGAGCGCATCGCGAAGCGCGAGCCCAAGCGCCTTGAACGCGGCTTCTACGACGTGATGCCGGTCACTTCCGCGCAACACGAGGATGTGGATCGTCGCGCCCGCCTCATTGCTGAACGACCGCATCCAGTGATCGTAAAGCCGGCTCGGGAGCGGTCCTTCGTAATAGGGCCGCCCCCCGATGTCGACAGAGACCTGAACGAGAGCGTCGTCCATCGGCACGACACGAGTTCCGTATCGCGCCGCACCCGCAGGAATGATCTCCTTGAACGCGCAGCCGAGCGTGAGCGCGACGTCTTCAACAACGTGATGCTTGAGATCACCGCGCGCCTTCACATCGAGGGTCAGTCTGGAGTAGCGGGCAAAGGCATCGAGCATGTGATCGAGAAACCGGTTGCCCGTCTCGGTTTTGCTTTTTCCGCTTCCGGCCCGCAGCTCGACGCGGATGCAGGTTTCACTCGTCTCTCGCTGTGTGACGCTCATTCAGGAAATTCCTCGATGATTGTTTGCGGATTCAACGCACCAGTGTAGAGCGCCATTCCAACGATTACTGCGCTGACACCCAGCTCGGCCAGCCGGCAGATGTCGCTGACGCTGCGCACTCCGCCCGCAGCCTGAACGGGCGCC
>JAYWBE010000414.1:0-3195 GCA_043781715.1 Gemmatimonadaceae bacterium | reverse complement strand
AAGCGACAGCCAGAGCGAATTGCTGCGCGTTCGTGATGGCATCACGCCCCACGGCCAGATAGTACGCCAGCCACGACTGGTCGCGCGGCGGCCGCAGCAGTGAGATCGTCAGCGAGAAGAGCCAGGGAAACGCGATCACCACCAGTACGATTCCCGTCCACTGAACGAAGGAGCCCGGAATCAGGAACCAGCCGACGATCAGCATCATCAGTTGACAGATCTCGACCAGACTTCGGCGTAGATTGTCGAGGATCTTCCAGCGCGATATCGCCGACAGGCGGTTCTGCATCCGCCCGTCCGGACCTGGAACGGTGCCCTTCAGCCACCCGAGCAGCTGCCAGTCGCCGCGAATCCACCGGTGCTTCCGGCGCGTAAATGTCAGATATCGCGCCGGATAGTCGTCGTACACCTCGATATCGGTCGCCAGCCCGGCGCGAGTCCACGTTCCCTCGATCAGATCATGGCTGAGCAGCGTATTCTCGGGGAATCTCCCGTGCGTCGCTTCCTCGAACGCGTCCACATCGTAGATCCCCTTTCCGGTGAAGCTGCCCTCGCCGTAGAGATCCTGGTACACGTCCGACACGGCTGTCGTGTAGGGATCGACACCGGGGTGTCCGGAGTGGATCGCGGCAAAGTAGGATTTATGCGCGCTCGTGAGCGACACGCCGACCCGTGGCTGAATGATTCCGTACCCCTCGGTGATCCGTCCGACATTCGGATCGTAGTACGCGCGGTTGAGCGGGTGCGCGATCGTTCCGACGAGAAGCTGCGCCGCATCTCGCGGCAGTACCGTGTCCGAGTCGAGCGTTATGACGTAGCGTACGAAAGCGAGCCTGTTCGTATCGCCAATGATCGTGGTAAACGCGTCTCTCGCTCCCCCGCGCAGGAATTTGTTGAACTGGGCGAGCTTGCCACGCTTCCTCTCCCAGCCCATCCACACGTTCTGGTTCGGATTCCAGAGCCGCGGGCGGTGAAAGAGGAAAAACACATCTTCCCCCGCGTTTCCGTACCTCGCGTTGAGGTTCTTGGTCCCTGCCACTGCGGCGGCAAGAATCTCCTCGTCGCCCGGCCTATGCTCAGTTGGCGAGTCCGTGAAATCGCTCAGTATCGCGAACTGCAGATTCGGGTCGCGGTTGGCGAGGTACTGCACCTCGAGGTGCTCGAGCGCTTCCTCCACCCCGTGCACGCTTCCGAGGAGCGTCGGCACGACCACCGCCGTCATGTGCTCTTCCGGAATCCCGTCGTCGCGCAGCTCGAGCTTGGACAGGAGCCGCGGCGGCATCAGCAGCGTTATGAGCTGGTTGATGACGCTGATTCCGATCTCGCTCGCCGGAATGAGGGCCACGAGCGCGATGACCAGATGAACTATCAGTGGCGCGCCTTCTACAACTTCCAGAATCACCGCGAGCGCGAGAGTGGTGAACACAGTTATCCCGCCGAAATACAGCGTATTGGGGTGCCGCTGCGTCCAGCGATACAGCCATTCCCCGGGCGGTGGAGTGTACCCGACCTTCTCCTCGAGAATCCCGCGCCCTTTGTCCACGAGGAAGTAGCCGACGTGCGCGTGTCTCGCATCGCTCGGAGCGGCGAGCTTCGCCAGCGCTAACACTTCACTCGCGATTTCTTCTTCCGGCCGCTTAACCCGCTTCGCGATGTGCTCAACCACGTGGCGGTAGTGATCCCGGGTCCCGAACGTCATCGAGCGGTAGTGGCCGCTCGGATCCTGACGCAAGAGCTTTTCCGTCGCGCTCTGCGATTCGACGAATTCCTTCCAGTCGAGTCTCGAGATGGTGCGAAGACTCGTGATGCTGTTAGCGACCGTCACCTGCGTCAGCGCCACTCTGCGATTCGATCGCGTGGCCGCTTCTTCCGCGCTCGGCCCGTCCTCCGCGATCCACTGCTCTAGCCAGATCAGCGGTGTGAAGTTCGTCTGGTACGACCGCACCTGCTGGAGGAACCGCGCCACCCAGGTCGGCGTGAACGGCGGATGATGGTCGACGAACGCGGCGAGTGCGGTCGCGAGCGCCCGCGACGACTCCTCACTCGCCTCACGCAGCGTGGCGGCGGCTCGGTCGGCTGACTCGACTTCCTGCAGGCGTGCCGCGACACGCAGCGCCATTCTCCGGATGTTCTCGACGAGGCCCAATCGGAGCATCGTCGGAATCGCCCATAGCTCACCGATGCGAAGCTGGGTGACGGTCTGATACTCGCGCACGAAGAGCGTGATGTTGTCGAGATCGAGGTGACCTTCCGTGTGCGCAATCAGCTCGATTGCCACTTCGTACGCTCGCGGATAACCGGCGAGCGATCCCGTGGCGAGCTTGGGAAGCTCCTCGTAGTAGCCCTTGGGAAGATTGGTCCGGATCTCCCTGATGTGCTCCTGGACGATGTAGAAGTTGTCCAGCAGCCAGTCTCCGGCTGGGCTGATGTCTAAGCCGCGCTCCGCGCCATTGTTCAGCTCGTGATAAACGCGGTCGAGTACTTCTCGCGTGTCCTCGAGACGAAGTAGAAGAGGGCCGGCGCCCCGCTGTTTTTGCGCCGGGAGCAGGTGATGTCCGCGCGCCACCGCTCGCGCGCGCTCACCAAGTCGTTCGAGACCGAGCACTTCGCCACGAATTGGACCGACGAGTTCTTCGCCGGATCCGTTTCGCGAACGGCCGAACAGACGACTCAGAATTGTTGTTGGAGCCTTGGGCGGGATTGCTGTTGCCACGTCAGTTATTCAACGCCAGAGGTATGCCGCTCTCGGATGGGGCACGCCCGCAAGATATCCCGATTTATCTACTCGGCGTAATACGCCTGGATGCAGAGAGTCACCAACCGCTGGCGGACACGTTCGTACTGATCGGCATTCTGCGGGCGCAATGACTCGGCGAGGGAGTTCCAAAGCTCCTTGAAAATGACTATAAGCTCCTCGGGAGGAACGTTATTCTCGTGCGCCTCTCGGCCAACTTTCTTCAAGAGAGCGGCAAGCTCCGGCGTGGGGCCGTCGGGCCGTTTGAGCTGCTCCGTGAGCGCCGTCCGCAACTCCTTCATGGTGCTTTCTGGGAGTGGGCTCACAGATGTTTGGGCAATAGTTTTGCCCACTCTCTCACTTGTTTGCGGAGAGTGGACATTTGTTCCTTGGAATATCTAAGCGATAGTTTCGCCGCGCGCCAGAGAATCAGAAAGGTCGGTAAGTTGGCGGGCTAAGCG
>JAYWBE010000413.1:0-3204 GCA_043781715.1 Gemmatimonadaceae bacterium | reverse complement strand
GCCATCGACACCATCAAGATCGAGCTGCGTGAGCGTCTGGCTGAGCTGGTCGGCCAGGGCAAGCTGGTCGAGGCGCAGCGGCTCGAACAGCGCACCCGATTCGACCTCGAGATGCTGCAGGAAGTCGGCCACTGCAAGGGCATCGAGAACTACACGCGTCACTTGTCGGGCGCGAACCCGGGCGACCCGCCGCCAACGCTGGTCGACTACCTGCCGGCCGATGCGCTGATGTTCCTGGATGAAAGCCACGTCCTGATCGGCCAGTTCGGCGGCATGTACAACGGTGACCGGGCGCGCAAGACCACGCTGGTCGACTATGGCTTTCGCCTGCCGAGCGCGCTCGACAACCGGCCGCTGATGTTCGATGAGTTCCTTTCGCTGACACCGCGGGCGCTCAACATCACGGCGACCCCGGGTGAGATCGAGCTTCGGCTCTCGGAGGGTGTCATCGTCGAGCAGATCATTCGTCCGACGGGTCTCGTAGATCCGGAGATCGAAGTCCGTTCGGTGCGTGGCCAGGTGGACGACTTGCTGAACGAGATCCGGATTCGCGAGAGAAAAAGCGAGCGTGTTCTCGTCACGACTCTTACCAAGCGCATGGCGGAGGATCTCGCCGACTATCTCCAGCAGATGGGCGTGCGCGTGAGGTACATGCACGCGGACATCGACGCCATTGAGCGCATGGAGATCGTCCGAGGGCTGCGGCTCGGTGAGTTCGACGTGCTCATTGGAATCAATCTTCTGCGGGAGGGACTCGACCTTCCCGAAGTCTCGCTCGTAGCGATTCTAGACGCAGACCAGGAAGGATTTCTGCGCAGTGATCGATCGCTCATTCAGACAGTCGGCCGGGCGGCACGACATCTGAGCGGGCGCGCGATCTTCTACGCGGACAAGATGACGGGCTCCATGCAGCGGTGCATCGACGAGACCAATCGCCGACGGGTGATCCAGACCGCGTACAATATCGAGCACGGAATCACGCCCATGAGCGTGAAGAAGAGTGTAGATCAGGTGAGATTCACAACGCGTGTCGCCGACTCGCGGACGGAACGGGACGAGCGGGAGAAGGAGAAGGTTCGCCGGGTTGCAGAGTCCGGGGCGCACTACGGAGCCGCCAATCTGCCTGCCCTTATCGCCGAGCTCGAGGCGCAGATGCGGGAAGCGGCGACCAACCTCGACTTCGAGACGGCCGCCCGCCTTCGCGACGAGCTGTTCGAGGTCAAGGCCAAGGCCGGGCGTCAGGAAAGCAGCCGAGGATCGCTGGCGGGCCTTCACGGCCGCTAGAGATGCCAGCTCACCGGCACGTCGTTCCCCCGCGGGCCGACAAGGGCCACCTCAAGCTCACCGAGAGTGAGCTTCGCCATTGGGGGTGCGAGCTTGGCCGCTCGATCACGCCTCCGCTCATCGTAACGCTTACGGGCGAGCTGGGTGTGGGCAAAACCACGCTAGCGCAAGCGATCTGCCAGGGCTACGGTGTGCGCGACGAGATCACGAGTCCGACCTACGCTCTGATCCACGAATACCGCGGCCCCAGATCCGCCGTGTTTCACATCGATTTGTATCGTCTCGACTCGCCAGACCAGCTCACGAACATTGGCTGGGACGAAATCGTGTCGTCGCGGTCGCTGATCCTCGTCGAATGGCCCGAGCGTGCCGGTGCTCGGCTGCCCGACAATCATCTGCCCATCGATCTCGACTACGTTCCCGGCGACCCCACTCGTCGCATTCTTCTCGCCGGGTAGGGCCTCGATTTGATGACGCGCTCATACACGCTCGCACTCGAGGGCGCGACGTACGAAGGCAGCGTGGCGCTCATCCGCGAGTCGGAGGTCGTGGCAGAGCGGACACTGCGTGCCGAGGACGGCGGAAGTCCGCGCGCGGGGAGAGGGGAGAGATTGATGCCGGCGGTGGCGGAATGCCTCGGGGAAGCTGGCGTGGGGCGGACTGAGATCGCGCGAATCGTCTGTGGAGCGGGACCGGGAAGCTTTACGAGTCTGCGGGTGGCCGGATCGGTCGCGAAAGGGCTGGCGGCGGGATATGGCGTCGAGCTTTACGCCGTCTCGTCGCTCATGCTCACCGCGTCGGGGGCGCAACCGTCCCTCCCCATCGGGGAATATCTCTCGGTTCTCGACGCAATGCGGGGCGAATTCTTTGCGGCGCGCATCACTATCCGGCCCGGCGGCGCGGGGATCCACTCAGGGCCGGCGACGCTCATGTCCGCCCAACAGCTCGCGGACCTGACCGTAAGAGAGCCAGCGCTCAGGACAATCGGACCGGGGGCGCAAATCGACGCGCATCCGCATGCGCGCGGAGTGGCACCCGTCCTCGCCTCAATAATTGAGGCGGGCCCGGTGAATCTCGCCTCGTGGGAGCCCGACTATGGCCGTCTCGCCGAGGCGCAGGTGCGCTGGGAAGCAGCGCACGGACGTCCTCTGACAACGTGACCGCGCTCCTTAGGCCGGCCGCTGAAGCCGATCTTAATCAGGTCTTGCAGATAGAGCGGGCAAGCTTTGCCGATCCCTGGACCGAGGAATCATTCCGCCGTCTACTCGGCGGTCATCCTGCTATCTTTCAGGTGATTGAATATCCGCCAGATCTCAGAGTCGCCGGATACGTGATCGCGTTTGCGGTTGGTGAGGACGCCGAGCTTCTGAACGTGGCTGTCGAGCAGGAATTTCGAGGCAGGGGACTGGCCGGACAGATGCTCGATGCCGTGCTGATCGAGCTGGGCGGTCTCGGCGTGCGGACCGCATTCCTGGAGGTTCGCGAATCGAATAGCGCCGCGCGTGCGCTTTACGAGTCGCGGGGCTTCACCGAGATCGGGAGGAGGCGGAACTACTATCGCCGGCCGGTCGAGGACGCGTTGGTGATGCGCAGGATTCTGGAAGTCGCCGCGGGTGATGAGGAGAGATCGGCGGGAAGTTTTGCTGACCGATGAAATCGTTGGTTTGCTCGGGCTCTGAGCCCCACCTATACTATTCTGGGCGGGAAACGAACTCTCGCCAGGAGGCACAGTGAGCAGAAGTCTGAACAAAGTGATGCTGATCGGAAATCTGGGCAGTGATCCCGAAGTCCGGTCGACGACTGGGGGCAACAGGGTCGCGACGTTCTCGCTCGCGACGACCAGGAACTGGAATTCGCCGAACGGTGAGAAGCAGGAGAAGACCGAGTGGCACCGGTGCGTGGTGTGGAACTCCAAGGGCA
>JAYWBE010000412.1:0-3205 GCA_043781715.1 Gemmatimonadaceae bacterium | reverse complement strand
AGAAAACGGCGGAAACACGAAAGATCCCCTTCTCATTGCACGCGGCCGGCCGGGAGACCAGCACGGATGCCGACGCGATTCATATCGCGCGCGAGGGAGTCGCGACGGGGCTCGTCTCCGTTCCCAATCGCTACATGCATTCGCCGAACGAGCTGGTGAGCATCCAGGACATCGACCACGCCGCGGAGCTGATCGCCGCGACCTGTCGAGTGGTAACGAGCAAGACCGACTTCACGGCGCGGTAGTCGAGGGGTGTTGCCGCCCTCGTGAGCTCGCCGAGCTAGCTGTCCATGCCCAAGCCGATCCCCACGCCGCGGGAGGAAGGATTCACGACTACCACCGGATCGCCAATCTACTGGGCGAAATACGGTCGCGTGAATGCTCCGAAGCTGCTGGTTCTTCACGGCGGGCCGGGGGCGGACCACAGGTATCTGCTGCCGCAGATGCTGCATCTGGGCGAGAAGCATGATCTGCTCTTTTACGACCAGCGTGGCGGTGGTCGCTCCAAGGCCGACGCGCGCATTCCGATCACGTGGGAGACCCACGTCGAGGATCTTGGCGCGGTGGTCGAGGAGCTCGGGCTCGACCTGTTGTCGATCGTCGGGTACTCGTGGGGCGCGATGCTCGGGCTGCTGTACGCAATCGAACAGACGGGAAACCCTCATCTCCGCGCGCCCGATCGAATGGCTCTCATTAGTCCGGCGCCTCTGACGAAGGAGTACCGGCGCCAGTTCGAGGCGGAGTTCACGCGCCGGCAGCAGAGTCCCGAGGTACAGAGGATGCGCGAAGAGCTGGCGGCGTCGGGTCTCCGAGAGAGGGATATGGAAGCGTACCGGCAGCGTGCCTTCGAGCTGGGGGTCGCCGGTTATTTCTCGGATCCACGCAAGGCGAAGGACCTTACACCCTTCCGTGTCGTCGGCAGGGTGCAGCAATCCGTCTGGGAAAGTCTGGGGGATTTTAACCTCATCAGTGACCTGAAAGGGATTAAAATCTCAACGATCATCATCACCGGCCGTGACGATCCCATTCCATTTGCGTCTTTCAGTGAAGGCGCCAGTGCGCTCGGAACGAACCTCGTGGTTCTGGACGAGTGCGGCCACGTGCCGTACGTTGAACAGCCGGAAAAGCTTTTCACGGCACTCGACCCATACCTAATGAATCCACTCCGTCCGTATTAAGCTGAAACTCAGCCATGACATCAGACTCCGGCGTCACACAGCACGCGATCAGCTCGATCACGGTCGACGGCAAGGAATACAAGGTCGCGCTCCGTCTCGCCTACGATGGCGTGGAATACATTGGCAGGCTGTGGTTCAGCGATCCCTCGAGCGATCAGATGGGAATCCCGGACCACGGCGCCGTTCCCGGCCGGACAATCGCTGAAGCGGTCGAAGTAGCCAGGAAGCTCACTCCGCAGGATCTCGAGCGACGCTGCCACCGCGCTCTCGCCGACAAGAGACGCTACATCCGCCTTCGTCGCGCGACCGAAGAGATCATCACCAAGATCAAGTACATGAATCGCGTCGCAGTAACGATGCGACACGGAATGCTCGACTCGGAAGGCGCCAGCCAGGAGCTCGAGCTGATTCAGAAGCAGATCGAAGATATCGTCAAGACTCTGCCCTTCCACGCCGGAATCGAAGAAACGGCCTAGTTCTCCTCCCTCATATATTGGGGGAATGGATTCCCGCTCGGCCGCGCACGTTCTCTCCCAGATCGGCGCCCTCCTCGAAGTAAAAGGCGAACAGAAATTCAAGGCGCGCGCATACGCCGGCGCGGCGCGCTCGCTCATCGCGCTAGACACCGATGATCTCGCTCCGCTGTTGCGCTCGGGCGAGCTGGCGAACATTTCAGGGATCGGACCGGCGACGTTGTCCGTCGTTCGCGAGCTGATCGAGACTGGTGAGTCGTCGTATCTCAACGAGCTGCGCGAGGGAATCCCCGAAGGACTGCTGGAGCTTTTTCGGATTCCCGGACTCAACGCCGCCAAGGTCCAGCTCATTCACGACGCGCTCGGCGTCCAGACATTGGAAGATCTGGAGCGCGTGGCGCAGAATGGCCAGCTGGCTGAGCTGCCGAAGTTCGGAAAGAAGACAGCGGAGAAGATCCTCAGGGGAATCGAGATTCTCCGGCGCAACGCGCACCTCAAGCGCTTTCCGGCGGCGGCGGTCGAGGCGCATTTGCTTCTCGCCAACGTCGTCAGGCATCCAGACGTCACTCACGCCGATGTCGCAGGCTCGATCCGGCGTCACAACGAGGTCGTGGCCGACATCGATATTGTCGCCGAGTGTTCGGGCGATCCCGCGAGCGTGGCGGCATCGTTCGCTCGATCGCCCGGCGTCAGAGAGAGCAAGACCCGTGAGGATCCGGGCTCGGTGAATATCCGATTCGTCGATGGAACCCATCTCGACATGCACTGCGTCACCAAGGCGGATTACCCGGTGGCGCTGTGGCGCGCGACGGGAAGCGCGGCGCACGTCGAAGAGGTGAATGTCTTAGCGGGGAAGAGAGGGTTCGAGATCGCCGGCAATTCGCTGGTCAGTAGGGAAGGAGAGCGTGTCGATCTGAAGGACGAAGACGCCTTTTTCACCGCGCTGGATCTGGAGCCGATTCCGCCTGAAATGCGGGAGGGGATGGGCGAGATCGAGGCCGCGGCGCGACGCGAGCTGCCGACTCTCGTGACCTTCGACGACATCCGCGGCGTGCTCCATTGCCACTCCGACTATTCCGACGGTGCGGCGACGATCGAAGAGATGGCTGCCGCCGCAAAGGAGCGTGGCTGGGACTACATCGGAATCTCGGATCACTCGGAGTCGGCGTTCTACGCGGGCGGACTCAAGCGCGACCGGCTCCTTCGGCAGCAGGAGGAGATCGAGCGCCTGAACGCGCAAATAAATGGCTTTCGCATTCTCAAGGGAATCGAAGCGGACATTCTGGCCGACGGGCGGCTCGACTACGACGCGGAGATTCTGGATAGTTTCGACTACGTGATCGGATCTATCCATTCGCGATTCAGCATGGATGGAGATGCGATGACGAAGCGCGTGCTCGCCGCGCTTGACGATCCGCATCTCACGATCCTCGCGCATCCGACCGGCAGATTGCTTCTCACGCGCGAACCGTACGCGATCAACATCGAGGCGGTTCTCGAGAAAGCCGTGCAGGTCGGAGTCGCGGTGGAGCTCAACGCCGATCCGCACCGCCT
>JAYWBE010000411.1:0-3220 GCA_043781715.1 Gemmatimonadaceae bacterium | reverse complement strand
CACGAGTGACATCGAGCGGATCGTGTACGACTCGCCGTCGAGGGGCGAGTTCGCCACGCCGGAAGGGGTGGCCACCTAGATGGACGTCGCGGCCCGCGAGCAGGCTCAGCCCTCGCTGCTGCGCGACATGGTGATGCTGACCAAGCCGCGCATCATCTCGCTGCTGCTCGTCACCACGATCGCGCCGATGTTCGTTGCCGGGAATCCGGGGTGGCTGCTCGTGCTCGTCGTTCTGGTTGGCGGCTACCTCATGGCGGGCGGTGCGAACGCCGTCAACATGTACCTCGACCGTGACATCGACACGCAGATGTCGCGCACACGGCTGCGTCCGATTCCGAGCGGGCGCATGGGCCCAAAGTCTGTGCTCGCGTTCGGAGTCGCTCTCGCTACCGCAGCAACGTTTCTGCTCGCCCGATTTACGAACGTGCTCGCCGCGCTCCTCGCGCTCGGCGGATTCTACTTCTACATCTTCGTCTATACCGGCTGGCTCAAGCGAACGACGCCGCAGAACATCGTGATCGGAGGGGCCGCTGGGGCATTCCCGCCGCTCGTTGGCTGGGCGTCCATGACGGGCACGATCGACCTGACCGCGGTCTATCTCTTTCTCATCATCTTCTACTGGACGCCGCCCCACTTCTGGGCGCTCGCGCTGCTCAAGCAGAGAGACTACGGGCGGGCGGGAATTCCGATGGCGCCACTCGTGTGGGGTGAGCGCGAGACGATGCGGCAGATGCTGTGGTACAACGTCATTCTCATCGCGCTCACGCTGCTGCCATTCGCCTTCGGCGCGTTCGGCATCATTTATTTCGTCTCGGCCCTCGTACTCGGCGCGATTCTACTGGCGGGAGTCATTCGCGTCAGCCGGAGCGCAGACTGGACGAAACCGGCGTGGTGGGTGTACAAGTTTTCGCTGCTCTACCTCGCGCTTCTTTTTCTGGCGATGGTGATCGACCGCAAGGTGTTGGGAGCGTGACGGCGCCACCTCCATTCGCGGTCTCCGCGCAGCGTCCCACGCCGCGCGAGCAGCCGCCGGTCTCATCGCCTCTCCCGCTCGGACGACTGCTTCCGAGAATACGCCCGTACATGGGGCGATTGATCGTGGCGTTCGTGTGTCTGCTCGCGAGCGCGAGCATCGCGCTAGCATTCCCCCAGATCGTGCGTCATCTGCTGGACGCCGCATTCATCTCGGCGGACGCCAGCCTTCTCAACAAGATTGCGATCGGACTGCTGGTTCTGTTCGCGATTCAGGCGGCGCTCAACTTCGTCCAGGTCTATTTCCTGACGTCGACGTCGGAGCTGGTGATCGCGCAGCTCCGCGAGGATCTGTTCGCGCATCTGGTCAGGCTGTCGCCTGGATTTTTCACCGAGCGCAGAACCGGCGAGCTCACCAGCCGCCTCTCGGCCGACACGACGGTGCTGCAAACCGTTTTGAGCTACAACCTCTCGGAGTTCGCGCGGCAGACGCTGTTCCTGATCGGCGGCATCATACTGCTGACTATTACAGACAGCCGCCTCACGGCGACGACGCTGGCCGTTGTGCCGCTCGTGGTCGGAGCGGCCGTGGTTTTTGGACGCGCCCTGCGGAAAGCCAGCACCGGTGTGCAGGACCGGATCGCCGAGGCAACGGGCACCGCGGACGAAGCGTTCTCGCAGATCCGGACGGTTCAGAGCTACACGGCGGAAGCGGAGGAAGTGCGCAGATACGGCTCGCACCTTCATCAGGTGATCGACGCCGCCATCCGGCGGGCGAAAATTCGCGGAACGTTCTTTGGCATTCTCACCTTCTGCGGATTCGGCGGCGTCGTCGCCGTGCTGTGGCAGGGCGGGCGCCAGGTGCTGTCGGGGAATCTCACTGCCGGCGCTCTCGTCTCCTTTCTCCTATACGCCCTTTACGTCGCGGGAGCGGTTGGCTCACTCGCCTCACTCTTCGGCGCGTATCAGGAAGCGGTTGGAGCCGCGCGACGCGTCTTCGACCTGCTCGAGACGGTTTCATCCGTGAAGGATCCAGCGAGGCCGCTCAAGCTTCCGCGTCCGCTGCGCGGCGAAATCGTCGTGGACAACGTCACCTTCAACTACAATCCGGCGCTGCCCGCAGTGCTGCAGGGTGTATCACTCAGGATCGGCGCGGGCGAGGTAGTGGCGCTGGTCGGTCCGAGCGGTGCCGGCAAGACCACGGTCGCGTCGCTGCTGCCGCGATTCTGGGACGTTGCGTCGGGCCGGATCACCTTCGACGGAATCGACATCCGCGATCTCTCGCTGTCAGAGCTTCGCGGCGCGATCGGGATCGTGCCTCAGGAGCCGACGCTCTTCAGCGGCACCATCCGCGAGAACATCGCTTACGCCGCAATCGGCGCGGATGGATCGCGCCCGAGCGAGGACTCGATTCGCGCCGCGGCGAAGGCGGCGCACGCGGTCGAGTTCATCGAGCGGCTGCCCGATGGATTCGATACGAGAGTGGGCGAGCGGGGCGTGAAGCTCTCGGGCGGTCAGCGTCAGCGGATCGCGATCGCAAGAGTGTTCCTGAAGAATCCGGCGCTCGTGATCCTGGACGAGGCGACATCCAGCCTGGACACCGAGAGTGAGAGGCTGGTCGAGGAGGCGATGGAGGACCTGCTCCGCCAGCGCTCGACGCTCATAATCGCCCACCGACTGAGCACAGTGCTGCGCGCCGACAGACTGGTCGTGATCGAACGCGGCCTAATCGTCGAGGAGGGGCGGCACCAGGATCTGCTCGCATCGGAGGGAGTGTACTCCCGCCTGTATCGGGGACAGTTCAGGCCGGGGGATGCGCTTGTCGGGTAAGACAAAACCAATTGCGAGAAGAAACCCGCGTGGACTAGTCGCGCTGCCGGGGCGGCGGCGGTCCCGTAGCGGGAGTGCTCGACGAAGCGGGAGTACTGGAAGCCGTCGGCAAAATCGGAACGGCTGGCGCGCTCGATGAGCCCGAACGCACGCTCTCGGCCACCGGTGGTGAGGCAGTCGTGGGTACAGCCGGCGCCGCCCGCCGGATCCGGAAGGCGACGTTCGCCTGCAGACCTGCCCCGACGGTGACACTGTCATCCGCGTATCCGAGGCTCGGGTGCCAGGCGCGAACGCGGTATCTACCCGGCGGGATGCCGTCGATGCTGAATGTCCCGTTCGCGGCTGTCTGTGCGTAGTAGGGGTGATCCAGCACCGCGATCCACGCGTGAGTCCAAGGATGCTCCTCGCACACGACCTC
>JAYWBE010000410.1:0-9773 GCA_043781715.1 Gemmatimonadaceae bacterium | reverse complement strand
GCCGGGCCGCGAGCCGCTCACCGCGCCGGTAGAGGATTACCTCAAGGCGATCTATACGATCGGCAAGGGGACGGGCGCCGCCGCGACCAATGAGATCGCGCAGCGTCTGGCACTCGCACCAGCGTCGGTGAGCGGCATGGTGCGTCGCCTCGCCGATCAGGGATTGCTCGCGTACGAGCGTTATCACGGCGTGAAGCTCACGGAGAGCGGCCGGCGGGCAGCGCTGCGCACGCTGCGGCGTCATCGCGTGATTGAAGCATATCTGGCCAAGGCGCTTGGGTATCCGTGGGATCGGGTGCACGAGGAGGCGGAGCGGCTCGAGCACGCGGCGTCCGACGAGCTGGTGGACCGCATGGCTGCGACGATTGGCGAGCCGGAAGTCGATCCACACGGCGCGCCCATTCCCACGAAGGATGGCTCGGTAGATGAGACGGTGTACACATCTTTGGCCGAGCTAGTCGTCGGAGCATCCGGAGTCGTCGTGCGGGTTGCGGACGAGGATCCGGAGATGCTCAGATATCTGGGCGAGCTGTCGATCCTGCCGGGGAAGCGGATCACGGTCAAGTCACGCGCGCCCTACGATGGACCGATCACGCTCGGTTCCGGGCGCCACGAGGTGTCCATCGGGCCCGCGCTGGCGGCGCACGTGCTCGTCGCTCCGCTTGCAGACAGGGCAGGGAAGCGCGGCTAGCTTTCGGGCGTGTTTGCATTTCTGCTTGCCTCATTTCTCGTACAAGGCTCATCGTCGGTTGGTCGCGCGCCCGCGCCCGCGCCGGCGGCAGAGCGGCGTACCATCGCGATCGACGAGGCACTCGCGGTGCGGGCGCATCTCAAGGTTGGCGATCGGGTTTCGGTCTCGGCGCGTCCCGGAGCGAGTGGCGATACGATGATCATCGGTGCGATTGTGCGCCGAGGAGCGGACCCGTCCGAAGTGGCGCGCGGGGATCTGCGCGTCAGGATGCATCTCGATCAGATACAGACAATTGCTGGATACGGCGACCGGGTCGATCGATTCGCCATAGCGACAACGCCAGCAGCTGACATTACGCGCCTGATCGATCGCATCAATCGCGTCGCCTTTGGCTTCAAGGCATATAGATCGCGCGACATCGCCGTCGAGACATCGCGCACGTTTCAAGTGGTGAGCCGCTTCCACCGCGCGATCGGGATCATCACCATTGTCGCGAGCTCGGTGTTTCTGCTCTGCATCATGGTACTGAAAGTAGAGGAGCGGAGAAGGGACATCGCGGCGCTCCGGTTGATGGGTATTTCCCGCGCGACGGTGGTACGCTCGATCGTGATGGAGGCGGCCGTGGTCGCGGTGCTGGGGAGCGCGCTGGGTGTGCTACTCGGGTGGGCGGCATCGCTGCTCGTGAACTGGCACTACCAGGCGTTGTATCGGACGCCCCTCGAGTTCTCGATAGTCACTCCCCCGACCGTTGTCTTCGCGGTGTCGCTCTCGCTCGTGCTCGGGATCGCGGCAGGCGTGGTGGCATCGCTCCGGCTTGTGCGCACACCGCCCCTCACACTCTTCGGGCGCTGAGTGAGAGCAGCGCTGGCGAAGGCTTCGCTGATCAGACATCGCGCCCGCACAGTCCTGGCCGTGCTGGGCGTGGCGGTTGCCGCCGCGATGCTGCTCGACATGGTGATGCTGGCGACGGGAATGCGCGAGTCCTTCCGCGAGCTGCTGCTGTCGCGTGGGTTCGAGATCCGGCTGGCTCCAAAGGGGACGCTTCCGTTCGACACCGACGCGACCATTCCTGGAGTGAGCGCAGTTACCGCAACGTTGCGAGCAAATCCTGACATTCGGGAGATCAGCCCGGTCCTCGGCGCATCGATTCACATTTTGACCGGCAATCGCGATGTGAGCGGGTCGGCGCTCGGAATCGACCCGAGCGTGCAGGGCGACTACGAGTTGCTGTCGGGACGCGACGTTACGACGCCAGACGCCATCGTACTCAACGACCACCTGTTGAGCCAGATCGGCGCTCGCGCTGGCGACACACTCAGCGTCGCGACCGGCTACGACCCGCAGACGCGCACCTACTCCGGGCAGCGAAAGCTCGTCGTGACGGGTCGAGTGAGGTTCATCTATGGAGCGAACGATCAGTCGTCGTCGGCAATGCGGCGGGAGACGCTCGACGCGATGGGTAGCCAAGCGCATGACCGCGCATCGCTATTCATGGTTCGGGTGCGCAAGGGCGCGAGCGCGGAGCAGGTTCGCGACTGGATCGACAAGCAGCTCCCCAACGTGACTGCGATCTCCATCGCGACGGCCATCGCGCAGGTTGACGAGCGACTCAGCTATTTCCGCCAGCTCGCGCTGATCCTGGGCGCCGTCAGTTTGTTCGTCGGATTCCTGCTCGTGACCACACTCGTGACGGTCTCGGTGAACGAGCGTGCCGGCGAGATCGCGGTGATGCGCGCGATCGGCGTGTCGCGATCGCACGTCGTCGAGCAGATCGTGCTGGAGGGCGTCGCGATCAGCTTCGCCGGAGCCGTGCTTGGTCTGGCGCTCGGGCTCGTCACGGCGCGCTATCTGAACACGATTCTCTCCGCTTTTCCCGGGCTGCCGATGTCGATTGACTTCTTTCTGTTCCAGCCGAAAGCCGCCTGGTCGGCGCTCGGGCTCCTTACTGCCAGCGGAATCGGCGCCGGCATTTATCCCGCGTGGCGAGCGGCGTCTCTGCCGATTGCGGAATCGTTGCGACGCGAGGCGATCGCATGAGCGCGGGCGTCGAATCTTCCATCGTCTCGCTGCGGGATGTTCGCCGCGATTATGCGCTGGGCGCCGAGCGTGTGCACGCGCTCCAGGGAGTGACGCTGGAGGTCGAGCGTGGAGATTATGTGGCGATCGTCGGTCAGTCGGGGTGCGGAAAATCGACGCTGCTCAATCTTATCGGCGTGATCGACCAGCCGACGTCGGGCACCGTGGCAATCGCCGGCAAGCGTGTTGACGCGATGAGCGATCGCGAGGCTACGCAGTTCCGGTTGAGGAACATCGGCTTCGTGTTCCAGCGCTTTTACCTGCTGCCGATTCTATCCGCGCTCGAGAACGTGGCGCTACCAATGGCGGAGGCGAAAGTACCGAAGGGAGCGAGGAGCAAAAGGGCTGCGGAGCTGCTCAAGTACGTGGGGCTTGGCAATCGTGAGCGTCATCGGCCGTCGGAGCTGTCGGGAGGTGAGCAGCAGCGTGTCGCGATCGCCCGCGCATTGGCGAACGGGCCGACGCTCCTGCTTGCGGACGAGCCGACGGGTGAGCTGGATGCCCGGACGGGCGCGGAGATCATCGCGCTCTTCCAGCGACTCAACTCGGATGGGACGACGATCGTCGTCGTGACGCACGACGAAGATCTGGCGAGTGCCGCGCGCCGGAAGGTCCACATGCGCGACGGCAGGGTGGTAGACGCGTGATCGCCCAGCTCGCGCTTCGCAACATTACGTATCGCCCTTGGCGCTCGGTGCTGCTCTTTTTCGGTTTCGGAGTCGGCGTCGCAGTGATGATCGTGCTGCTCTCGATCGGAGAGGCGATGCTGTCGCAGGCGCGAAACGAGAAGCTGGTGGGCGGCGGGACAATCACTGTGCTGCCGGAAGGGCTCGATGTCGAAGTGATGAAGACGGGTGGCATTGGCGGCCTCTTCTTCTCGATCGACCACGCGTCGTTTCTCTACCGGCAGGTGCTGGCGGGCCCAAGGTACAGGGGGGAGATAGCGGCGGTGGCGCCGCAGATCGAAGGACGACTACTCTACGTGCGCACGGACGCCGGTCAGGAATTCGCGGTTCACGCGAGCGGAGAGATTCCAGCGGCGACAAAGGCGGTGGGGGCCGCGCCGGAAATCGTGGAAGGAAAATGGGAGAACGACGACGGCGACCGGCGCTGGGTCGCACCGACGGCGTTCGAGCTGAGAAACGAGATCGACCACTTCCACCTGCCCTCGGACAGCGTTGCCAACAGAGAGACGTGGGCGGAGTGGCACTACTTCAACGTGCTGTCGCCGGACCGAAAGCGGTGGGCGTTTATCTCGTTCATCGTCGGTGGCGATGTCACGGGCACAAAGTGGGGCGGTCAGATCGGAATCACTTTGAGAGAGCAGGACGGAGCGACCCGGCGATTCGCCACAACTCTCGATCACTCGCGGGTTCGATTCTCGACGATGGACGCGAACCTCGAGTTCGGAGATTCGCACGTCATCGTACTGCCCGATGGTGACTACGAGGTGCGCGCCGCGGCCCGCGAGGAAAACGGAGCGCGCGGCAGAATATCTGTCGCGCTTCGAGTGCATCCCGCGCCATATGCGTATTTCCCTGGCGTCGCGATGGGCTCGGGCGGGTTCGTCTCAGGCTACACGGTTCCTGCTCTGCGTGCGAGCGCGACGGGAACACTCTGCGTGGACACCCAGTGCGAGCAGCTCAGCGACGCGCAGTCGTATCACGACCACAACTGGGGAGTCTGGCGCGGGGTCAGCTGGGACTGGGGCGCGTCGCGCGCGGGCCAGTACACGTTCTTGTACGGCCGCGTGTATCCGGGCGACAGCGCAGCATCCATCCCCCCGGTGCTCGTCTATCTCGTGGACTCGCTCGGCTTCCGCGCGGTCTTCCGCCCGAAGATGATCTCGTACGAGGATGGTCGAACGGTAAGGACGGCATCAGGCCTGCTGCGAGTTCCGTCGCGCGCTAGCTTCGAGGATGTGCGTGGTGACGATACGCTCCGGGTCGAAATAACCGTCGAAGACGCGATTGCCACGGACACGAGGCCGCGCCGCAACGCAAAGGATGGCAAAGGCGAGGCGGAGCGCGGCGATCCGCTCGGCAGCGAGAAAGCGCGCCCATATTTTATCCAGATGAAAGGGACGGTACGAATATCCGGACACCTGGACGGTCACGTCCTGTCTGGAGCGGGCGCAGGCTTCTTCGAGACTTACAGATGACCGACGCGTACTCGATCCCGCATCTGCTTCTCGTTCTCGCGGCGCTGCTTGCGACGGCCAAGCTCCTCGGCGCTCTGGCACAGCGGTTCGGACAACCTGCCGTCCTCGGCGAGCTGATAGCGGGCGTTCTGCTCGGCGCCTCGGTTTTCGGGCTGCTCGATCCGACAGATCCCGTGATCTACGCCCTATCCGAACTTGGGGTGATCGTGCTCTTGTTCCAGATCGGACTTCACACCGATCTCCGACAGATGGGAAAGGTTGCGGGAACGGCGACAACCGTTGGTCTGGTTGGGGTGACCATTCCGTTCGTGCTCGGCTACGTGGCGGCGTCAAGCGTGCTTGGACTCGAGCGCATCCCCGCGCTCGTTTGCGCCGCCGCGCTCACGGCGACTTCCATCGGTATCTCGGCCCGCGTGCTGTCCGACATTGGTCAGCTCAATTCGAGAGAAGGACAGGTCGTGCTCGGCGCGGCGGTTCTGGACGACATCGTCGGGCTGATCGTGTTGTCGGTTGTAACGAGCATCGCCGTCGGCGGATCGTGGACGGTTTCCGGAATCGTCAGGACCACTGTGATTGCGGTTGGATTCATCGCCGTTGCTCTCTCGGTCGGAAGATTCCTGGCGCGGCCGATATTCAGCTCGATCAAGACGATCCGGGCGCCGGGAACCCTGGCCGCGGTCGCCCTGGCTTTTGCGTTCCTGCTTTCGTCTCTGGCCGCGAGCTCCGGATCGGCGATGATCCTGGGCGCCTTTGCGGCCGGAATAATTCTGAACACGACGGCTGAGCGAGCGGAGATCGAGAGGGCGACGACGACGATCGGGCATTTGCTGGTACCGATCTTTTTCGCGTCCGTTGGTGCCGCCGTCGAGCTCTCCGCGTTCAGGGAATCAAAGACGCTGGCGGCGGCCGGACTTCTCATTTTGGTAGGCGTTATCGGGAAATTCGTCGCCGCCTATGCTCCCTGGTGGTTTCGCGGCAACAAGCCGTTGATTGGCGTGGCGATGATTCCTCGCGGTGAGGTGGGATTGATCTTCGCGCAGTTGGGTCTGGCGACACAGGCCATTTCTCCATCGCTCTTCAGCGCGCTGGCGCTGATGGTACTCGCCACGACATTCATGGCGCCTCCAATTCTGGCGCGCTTGGGGGCGAACGGTACCGGCCGTGGTACCGTGCGCGATGACGTCGGAATCGACGATCTCGTCGCGGGTGACTGGGGGCAAAGAGCGCCGCGTTCCGCTACGGACCCGGGCGGCTCGCAGTAGCGAGGCCGGCGCCCGAGTCGCTTGACATCCGGAGGCCGCGGCTTCCGATTGAACGTCATGTCCGCGGAAATCCACATCGGCACGCAGGGCTGGAACTACGACGCCTGGGTGGGACCCTTCTACCCGAGTGGCACGCGGCCCTCCGAGTTCCTCACCGTCTACGCGCGGGCGTTCGACTCGGTGGAAGTGGATTCGACGTTTTATGCATCGCCGGCAGCCGCGACGATTCGGGGCTGGGTAGACCGCACGCCCAAAGGATTCATCTTCTCGCTCAAGCTCCCGCAGGAGATCACGCACGAGCAGAGACTGCGCGACGTCACCGGCGCCTCAGAGATTTTCTTCGAGCGCGTGCGCGAGCTGGGCGACAAGCTCGGCCCCGTCCTCGTCCAGATGGGGCCCGACTTTCAGCCTGGTGAGCTGCCCGCCCTCGTCGATTTCATCGGGCGCGCTCCGAAGGATCTTCGCATCGCGATTGAGTTCAGACACCGCGGCTGGATCAGCGACGGAGTGCTGGCGCTGCTCAAGGAGCACAACATTGCGCTCGTGTTGTCCGATGGCCGATGGATTCCACGCAAGTTGATGCTCAGTCTCGCTGCGCGGCCCACCGCCGATTTCGCGTACATCAGATGGATGGGCCCGAACCGCGATCTGGTCGACTATACGCGCGTGCAGGTCGATCGCTCGCACGAGGTCGATCTGTGGTCCGACGCGATCGAGGATTTGTCCGAGAAGGTGTCGCAGATATACGGGTACGTCGCGAATACTTTTTCTGGCCACAGCCCCGCGACGGCGCGGGAGCTCCAGTATCGCGTGGGACTGACGCCAGTCGATCCCGATCTGCTCGGCGAACAGATGTCATTATTCTGACATCGTTGGGGGCAGCGCCTGACACGTCCCGATGCCCCATATTTGGTCGATGGCTCTTCGCAAATGGATTCTCAGCGTTCTCGCGATCTCGTTCGCGATCGCCTGCATCTCGCTCGGGTGCTGGCAAATCCGGCGGCTCTGGGCGCGGCAGAAGGCGAATGACTTCCTCTCCGCGAGACGGCTCGCGCCCGAAGTCGAGCTCGACTCGCTGCCGAGCGATACCGCTGCCGCTCATTTCCGCAGAGTTCACGTCAGAGGGATCTACGATCATGCGCAGGAGATCATCTACACGCTGCGGGGGCGCAACGGATCACCGGGCGTCAACATCCTGACGCCGCTGCTGCGCGCCAGAAAGGATACGGCTGTGCTTGTCAACCGCGGCTGGGTTTATTCGGCAGATGGCACGACCATCGATACACAGCCGTGGAAAGAGGCCGACACCCTCAACGGCCACGGCTTCGTCGAGACTTTTCCGACCCAGGGCCCGTTTCCCCAGCCGAATCCGGCGCGGCCGAGGTCGTTCCGCCGTCTCGACCGCTCAGCGCTCTCGAAGGACTTCTCGTATCCCATCGCGAATTATTATGTCGTTCTCACCGATTCAGCCACATCGCCGAGCGCTCCGCCACGGGTTGAACAGGCGCCATTGGATGAGGGCCCGCACCGTATGTACGCCATCCAGTGGTTTTCGTTTTCGGCCATCTCTATTATAGGATTAGGTATCTTCCTTAAACGCACATGAGCGAAACATCGACTGGAGTAGCGAGCGAAAAGGAAGCGCGAGACGTAGCTGAGTCGGCGCGCGAGACCGAGTGGACGCATCCGAGCTTCGTGCGCGAGCTCTTTCTTGGGCGATTCCGTCTCGACCTGATTCACCCGCATCCGCCCTCTGACGTGGCGGAAGAAGCGCGCGCCAAGCCGTTCATGGACAAGCTGCGCGCGTTCATGGAGCGGGTGGATTCCGATGAGATCGACCGGACGGGCGAGCTGCCCGAGCCGCTCGTGCAGGAGCTGCGCGACATGGGTGCCTTCGGCATCAAGATCGGGAAGGAGTACGGCGGGCTCGGTCTGTCGCAAATGAGCTACATCCGCGCGATCGAGATGGTGACGTCGAAGGACGGATCGATTACGGCGCTCCTCTCGGCCCATCAGTCGATCGGAGTTCCGCAGCCGCTCAAGCTCTTCGGTACCGAGGAACAGAAGCGTAAATACTTTCCGCGACTGGCAAAAGGCGCCATCTCCGCGTTTGCACTGACCGAAGTCGATGCGGGATCAGATCCCGCCAACATGCGCTGCACCGCCACGCCAACCGAAGATGGAAAGCATTTCATCATCAATGGCGAGAAGCTCTGGTGCACGAACGGAACGCGGGCCGAGCTGTTCGTGGTGATGGCAAAGACGCCGGAAAAGGTGATCAAGGGGAAGCCGGTCAGGCAGATCACGGCCTTCATCGTCGAGTCGTCGATGCCGGGCGTGGAAGTCGTTCACCGCCTGCGCTTCATGGGACTCAAGGCGATCGAAAACGGCGTCATTCGCTTCACCAATGTGAAAGTCCCGCGCGAGAACATGCTGTGGGAAGAGGGGAAGGGGTTGAAGCTCGCGCTCGTCACATTGAACACCGGTAGACTCACCATTCCAGCTGGTTGCGCGGCTGCCGGAAAGCAGATGGTCTCCATCACGCGAAAGTGGGCGAGCGAGCGCGTGCAATGGGGTCAGCCAATCGGCAAGCACGAAGCTGTTGCGCAGAAGCTGGCGCGCATGGCTGCCTACACCTTCGCGATGGAGGCGATCGCCGAGCTGTCGGTCGCACTCTACGAGAAGGGCGGGTATGACATCCGGCTCGAGGCTGCGATCGCCAAGCTGTTCAACACCGAAGCGGGTTGGAGAATCGTCGACGACACGCTCCAGATACGCGGCGGCCGAGGTTATGAGACGGCGGAGTCGCTCGCCCGGAGAGGGGAGCCCGCGATCCCCGTGGAGCGAGCAATGCGCGATTTCCGCATCAATCTCGTCTTCGAGGGATCGTCGGAGATCATGCGGCTCTTCATCGCACGGGAAGCGGTCGATTACCACTTCAAGCTGGCCTTCAACATTGTCAACCCCGAGTCGTCTTTCAAAGAGAAGCTCGCGGCGATGGCGAACGCGACGCCGTTCTATCTGACGTGGTACCCGTCGCGCTGGCTCAGCGCGGCGAGATTCAAGAGGTACGGTGAGTTCGGCAAGCTCGCGCGCCACGTTCGATACATCGAGCGGACGACGCGTCATCTCGGGCGCTCCATCTTTCACGCGATGGTCCGCTTCGGTCCCAAGCTCGAGAGAAGGCAGATGGTGCTGTTCCGCGCGGTGGACATCGGGGCGGAGCTGTACGCGATGTCGGCGGCGTGCGCGAGAGCACAGATGCTGTCGAAGCAGGGAAGACCGGAGGCCGTCACGCTCGCCGACGCGTTCTGCATCGAGGCGCGCGACAGGATCAAGTCGCACTTCGATCATCTCTTCAGTCCGAACGATCCCGCGCTGTACAAGGTCGCGATGGAAGTTCTGCGTGGCGAGCACGCGTGGCTGGAGCAGGGAATCGTGTCGAGCATGGCGCTCGTCGACAAAACAAAGCGGCGCCCCACTGGTGGGAGCGCCGCTCCAGGCGCCACCAGCGCCAAACCGACTTCCGACTTGACGACTGCGAAGGTGGGCGCTACCACGTAGCGCCCACCAACAAAGCGTT
>JAYWBE010000409.1:0-3229 GCA_043781715.1 Gemmatimonadaceae bacterium | reverse complement strand
AATGCTGGTGCCGGCAACGAGAAGCAGCACCCATTCACTCTTGCTATAGGACGCAGCCCACGGAGGATTAGCTCCTGCCGCTCCTGACCCCTCATCTGCCTGCCGACGGCGCTGAAACGCGAAGAGCGCAACAATCCCCGTAAAGATGAGGAGATTGAAGAGTGGGTCGATGATCCCGGAGCGAAAGTACAGGTTCGGCAGCAGTGAGCCGCCAAACGCCAGCGCCCACCACAGGGCAAAGCGGCGATCAAATAGCTGCCGCCCTACTATATAGATGCCGACCAGCGTGATTATCCCCACGAGCGCATTCGGGAGGCGCGCAGCGAATTCCCCGACGCCGAACACCCGCATCGACAACGCCTGAACCCACATGAAGAGCGGTGGCTTCTCCGCGAACGGTTGGAATCCGATCTGCACTCGCCGATAGTCACCGGTGACGAGCATCTCACGCGCACCTTCGGCGAAATTGATTTCGTCCCAGTCAAAAAGATGCAGTCGTCCCAGCAACGGGATGAAACTGAATGCTGCGACGGCGGCGATCACCGCGCCGTCACGGAGCGCGGAGGATCGGTTACTGGCCGTGAGAGCGGCTACCCAGCTCTAGCGGTATCGACCACGATAGGGCTGCACCGTGGCCGGCGACGGGCACGACCGTTGTCGAGCGCAGCATCTCGACTAGCTCCGTGGGAAGGCCGCCGGTCTGTAAGCCCGATTGCCGAGCGTGCGGGTGCGATCGAGCAACGACAGTGAGGCCGCTCCAAGTTCCTATTGCTGCCGCAAGGGGAAGATCGCTCGCCCAATGAACGTTTTGGTACATGCGGGCAAGCCCAACGAGCCCCGCACCCCCGTACGCGATTGGACCGATGATGCGAGCCAATCCCGGATGCCACTGGTCGGCTTCGCTCGTGAGCGCCGCGGCCATCGCGAAGCTGGCAGCAGCATGCCCCGACGGGAATGACACGAATGGTCCATTCCCATCATGAAAGCCGCGGCCAAACTGAAAGTCGTCCGGGTTATTCACATTCACGTCCGGGAGCGCTCGACCGGAGATCCCCTTGCCCAGACCAGTAATGCTGGCTGCAAGGAGAACCGCTTCCGTCATGTGAAGCGCGGCACCTGCCAGCCGAGGCATTCGTGTGATGCGGCCGGCCGCATAAAGAGTGGCGCCAATGACAAATGGACCCGGCCCGCCGAGGAACGAGAGATCGCGCGCGGTGTGTTGCAGATCGTCGCTTCCCTGGAAGCGCTTCTCCTGAAGCTCCCTGGCAGTCCGGCCGTCGAGAGGTGCTATGGCCACGGTTGCCAACACGGCGATCGCGCCGACCACAGCGTCACCTTTCGTCAGCCACGGACGGGTCGTGACAGCGCTGTCGTTTTGTGAATTTTGCGCGCCAAGACAGGGCACGACGGTTCCGGCGGAGAGCGCCGGGCTGGCGGCAAGGAGCGCACGCAGGAGCGAGCGGAAATTCACTAAGCCGCCAGGTGATGCATATGATGGAGTCCGATGTTAGCCATGAACAAGCGGAAAGATTACTACCTACCCCTGAAGCTCGTTAGGTGCGAGCGCCAATGGAATTTAGGACCAAAAACCCCGTGAGCTAGATAACCAAGAGATGCGGGCCTGGACTAAAGCCATGTGGGGGATTCCCCTGCGCAAGTTCAGGCCGTTCCTTACGGGCCGCACCGAACCGATACGACATCTTTCCTGCTGTATTCGACTGTGCCCGCGCATCCGCTTCGGCTGTTCGGGCACATTCGATTGATTCGGTCCTTCTGGAGATAGCCATGCCCCGCTTAAAGCTTTTGATGACCGCGTCGGTGGTCGCGATGCTTGCTCTCTGTGCCTCCGCCAAGGGCCAGAACGCGGCCCCTCTCCGTCCGCACACGATAGTCGTGAAGCTCGTTACCAAGGCGGGAGCAATCCCGTTCGCCTTCGAGCCCGCGCTCGCTGTTGCGCACCGCGGCGATACAGTGCGCTTCATCGAGGACGCAGGCGTAATGCACAACGTGCACTTCACGAAACAGGCGCCCGGGGCCAAACTCGGCGCTGCCGCAATGGGGCCATACCTCACGACCAAAGGTCAGACTTATGATGTCGTGATCGACGGGCGGTTTGCGGAAGGCACGTACGAGTACGTGTGCGATCCTCATGCAGCCGTCGGGATGAAAGGCACTCTGGTCGTAAAAAGCGGTGGAGTGGCAGGCGGCAACAGGTAGCGCCATCGCTGTAAGAGTCGCCGTTAACAGCGAACCACCAATCTTGTCGCGACGCTCCGTCGCTGAGGGGATACCGTATCCATGACGATGCAGCGACGTGAGTTTCTGAGAGCCGGGCTGCTGGCCGCGGGCGGCGTAACCGCTGGGGCGCTTGGCGCTGACCGGCTGTTGGGCGCCGGTGTGATTCCGAGCGGTCCGCGCGCGGCGGCGACGCTGGCGCTTACTCCAGACGGGGACTTGGTTGTAACGCCCTCGGCGGACTACGCCTCAACGCCGACGTCTGACGAGGTGCGGCGAGGCGTACCCGGGCGCCGATGGGTTATGGTCATCGATCTCGCGGCGTGCGACGGCTGCGGCCAATGCGCGTTGGCCTGCGCCAAGAATCATTTCATTCCCACCGATCGAGAGTACCTCCGGATCTTCAAGATGCAGGATTCGCCGGACCTGGCTCCGTATTGGTTCCCGCGTCCCTGTTTTCACTGCGACAACCCGCCGTGCACGCGCGTCTGCCCCGTCGGCGCTACGTTCAAGCGTGAGGACGGCATCGTTCTCATCGACAACGAGCGCTGCATCGGCTGCCGGTTCTGCATGGCCGCCTGCCCTTACTCAGTGCGAGTCTTCAACTGGAGCCGGCCCAAAGATCCGCCGGAAGCCCTCGCGCGTGGGTACTCGCCCGAGTGGGGTTACCCGCGCCGCGTCGGCACGGTCGAGAAATGCGACTTCTGCGCCGATATGGCACGGGAAGGCAAGCTGCCCCACTGCGCCAGCCATTGCCCGATGGGCGCAATCTGGTTCGGCGACGAGAACGACGATGCCGTGACAAACTCCGCCGGCAAGACCGTACGACTCACGAAACTGCTGCGCGACCGCGCCGGTTTCCGCTACATGGAGGAGCTGGGGACAAAGCCTCGAGTGTTCTATCTGCCGGCGGTCAACCGGCAGTATCCAGCCCCCAACGAGCCCGGCGCCAACCGTGGAAACCAGCCGCGAGGCGGGGAACCGCAATGAGTGC
>JAYWBE010000408.1:0-9813 GCA_043781715.1 Gemmatimonadaceae bacterium | reverse complement strand
ACGTAGGCTTAGTTTTCATGTTCGCGCCTCTCATGCACCCCGCCATGCGCCACGTGGGCCCGGTCAGGCGTGAGCTCGCCATTCCCACGGTAATGAACATCGTCGGTCCGCTGGCAAACCCGGCGCGGGCGGGACGGCAGGTTGTCGGAGTCTCCGATCTCGAGAGGGCGCCGGTTCTGGCGGCGGCGTTGTCCGCTCTCGGGACGACTCATGCGCTGGTCGTACACGGCGAGCCGGGCCTCGATGAGGTCTCCCCCCTCGGGCCAACCCATGTGATCGAGGTCAGGGGTGGCTCAACGACTCGCTGGACGATCAATCCCGAGGAGCACGGATTCAAAAAAATCCCGCCAGAGGACCTGGCGGGGAGCGAGCCCAGTGAGAACGCGCGGATCATCGAGAAGGTCCTGGACGGCGGGGGACCGAAGGGCGCGCGTGCGGCAATCGTGCTCAATGCGGCGGCGGCGATTTACGTGAGCGGCCGGGTCAAGTCGTACGGAGAAGGAGTCGGCGCGGCGGCAAAAGCGATCGACTCCGGGGAGGCGAAATCAGTTCTTGAGCGCTTGAGACGTGCCTACACAAGACCCATAAAGAGAGCGACTTAGACGCCTTACTTCTAGAACCTTCTCAACACGCCCACGACGATTCCCTGGATCGAAATGTCGTTCTCGTGAACGTAGATGGGGTTCATCGTTTCGTTCGCGGGCTGAAGCCGGATTCGCCCGTCCCGCTCGCGATAGAACTTCTTGACGGTGGCGGACGTACCGTCGATGAGGGCGATGACCATCTCCCCATTGTCGGCGGTGTGCTTCTCGTTGACGATGACAAAGTCCCCGTCGCGGATCTGCTCGTCGATCATAGAGTTTCCCCGAACCCGGAGCACGTAGTGGTTTCCGCTGCGACGAACGAGGTCCTCAGGGACGCCTATGGTCTCAGGCATCTGGATGGCTTCGATCGGCATGCCTGCCGCGACCGTTCCGAGCAGCTGCAGGGTTGCAGCCCGAGGAAATATCTCTGACGGAATCAGCTCGATGCCGCGGCTCTCGTTGTAGGCGCGCTTGATGTAGCCCTTGCGCTCGAGATTCGTGAGATGTTCGTGCACCGTCGCGAGGGAGTTATAGTTAAACTGCGTCGCGATCTCCTCGAAGCTTGGCGCGTAGCCGTGCTCTTCGGAGTAGGTGGCGAGGTAGGTCAGAATCTCCCGTTGGCGTTTTGTGAGCGACATATCCTTTTCCGCGGCTGGTTTTGAGAAAGGACCGGTCCGCCGATCCCACCGAACATTTGCCGAATTCCTACGTTAGCCGAAGATCGACCGAAGCGCAAGCTTTTTTTGGCTGGACACCGCCGACGGGTACCCTCGGCGAGTTGACGGACGAAGCGCGCGCTCGGGCCGCAGCTCTGGCCCCTCGTGCGGCCGAGCTCGAGCGCATGGCGCGTAGCGCAGGGAGCGTTCCGTCATTCCGCGGCGCGCTTCAGGGTCAGCGCGTGGGCCTGATCGCGGAAGTGAAGCGGTCCTCGCCATCCAGGGGCGCCATCAATCCCGGTCTCGATCTCGCTCGGCAGGTAAGGGCCTACGAGGCGGGCGGCGCGGCCGCGATATCGGTGCTCACCGAGCCCACCAGATTCGGCGGCTCGGCCGATGATCTCGTCCTCGCACGAAAGTCAGTCTCACTTCCTCTGCTCAAGAAGGATTTTCACGTGGAGGTGTCGCAGATTCTCGAGGCGAGGGTACTTGGCGCCTCGGCCGCGCTCGTCATCGCGCGCGCCGTGCCCCCCGGGCGTCTCAAGGATCTGATGACCGCGGGAGCGGATGTGGCGCTCGAGATTCTGGTGGAAGTCCGCGACGAGCGAGAGCTCGATCTCGCGCTCTCCCTGAATGCCAGCCTGATTGGAGTCAACAACAGAAATCTGGAGACGCTCGAGATCGATGCCGGGACTTCGCTCAGAATCCTGCCGCTCATTCCGCGCGGCGTGGTCGCGATCGCGGAGAGTGGAGTGAAATCAGCGGCGGACGTGAAGCGCTTCGGTGACGCGGGTGCCGATGCGGTTCTCGTCGGCTCGGAGCTGTCGGGCGCGCGCGATCCCGAAGCGGCAGCGCGCGCTCTCACGGACGTTGCTCGGACTGGCGGTGCTCGCAAAGGTTAAGTTCTGCGGCATGACACGCCCCGACGACGCCGCGCTCGCCGCCGAGATTGGCGCGAGTTACATCGGAGTTGTTTTTGCGGACGGCCCTCGTCGCGTCTTGCCGGCTCAGGGTCGCAAGATCCTCGACGCCGCGGGCACTGGGGTCAAGCGCGTCGGCGTGTTCGGCACGAATGAGCCCGAAGAAATCGAACGAACTGTCGAGGAGGCGCACCTGGACATCGTGCAGCTCCACGCGGATCCAACGACCTCGGACGTGGCGGCGATAAGAGGCAAATTTCGCGGAGAAGTCTGGGCGGCGATCAGAATCGCGGGATCGCACATTCCGGCGTACGCCGAGCTGCTCTTTGATAGCGCGGACGCAATTGTTCTGGATGCGAGGACGGGCCCGCGCCTTGGCGGCACCGGACGCGCTCTCCCGTGGAATGATCTGGCGGTAGATCTCGCCCACGACAGAGGAAACTGCGCGGTCGTGCTCGCTGGAGGACTGAGCCCGTACAATGTCGTCAGCGCGATCAGGACGCTCGCTCCCGACGTCGTCGATGTTTCCTCGGGCGTCGAGAGCGCGCCCGGCATCAAGGATCCGTGGCTGATGCGGGAGTTCTACTCCGCCGCCACCGGAATCCGCCCCCGCTAGCGTGGCGTCGGAAACGGTCCACCGTTTCGGCCCGTTCGGCGGCCGGTACGTGCCCGAGACGCTGATTCCCGCGCTCGACGAGCTGGATGCCGCGTTCGACCAGGCGATTCGCGACCCGGAGTTCCAGCGTGAGCTGGACCGCCTTCTCAAGGAATACGTTGGACGCCCATCACCGCTCAGCACCGCTCCGCGACTGTCCCACGCGGTGGGGTGCGACGTGTATCTCAAGCGTGAGGATCTGAATCACACGGGTGCGCACAAGATCAACAGCGCACTTGCGCAGGCGTTGCTGGCGCAGCGGATGGGCAAGCGACGCATCATCGCGGAAACGGGCGCCGGCCAGCATGGAGTGGCGACAGCGACCGTGTGCGCGCGCTTCGGGCTCGATTGCACGGTCTACATGGGCGAAGAGGACATGCGACGGCAGCAGCTCAACGTCTACCGCATGCGGCTCATGGGGGCGAAAGTCGTCCCCGTTCTCTCCGGAACGCGGACTCTCAAGGACGCGACGAGCGAAGCGATTCGCGACTGGGTCACGAACGTCAACGACAGCTACTACATCATTGGCTCGGTCGTTGGTCCGGCACCGTACCCGCGAATGGTTCGTGATTTCCAGTCCGTCATCGGGCGGGAGGCAAAAGCTCAAATGCTCGAGATGGCCGGTCGTGCACCTTCCAGCGTAGTGGCATGCGTAGGCGGCGGATCCAACGCGATGGGAATATTCCACGCCTTCGTGCCGGACCGGGCGGTGGAGCTGATAGGAGTCGAAGCGGCCGGAAGGGGTCTCGATACGGGCGAGCATTCCGCCTCCCTCCAGCGTGGCGTTCCGGGCGTCCTCCACGGCTCGCTCAGCTATCTGCTCCAGGATGAGAACGGCCAGGTCCATCCCGCGCACTCGATCTCAGCGGGGCTCGATTACCCTGGAGTGGGGCCCGAGCACTCCTACCTCAAGGAGACAGGTCGCGCGCTTTACGTCTCCGTCACCGACGACGAAGCAGTCGAGGGGCTCGGAATCCTCAGCCGGCTCGAGGGGATCATCCCCGCTCTGGAAACGTCACACGCGGTCGCGTGGGTCGTCAAAGAGAGAGAACGGTGGAAAAAGGACGACGCGGTGCTTATCTGCATCAGCGGTCGGGGCGACAAGGATCTCGCGCAGATAACTGAAATGGGGCTTCTTCCCGCATGACAACGTCGGTTCCGCCAAAGACCGAGGAGCGCGGGCTCAGTGAGCCTTCGTTCCCGATTGTCTACGTCACCGACCTGCTCAAGGCCTTCGTCAAAGCCGTTCGCGCGCATCAGCTCTATCTGCCGAACAATCCGATGCACGCGCGCTCTCTCGAGGCTGTCAGGGAATCATTCGCCACCCTCTGGGTGCACACCGACGAGATCGACCTGCAGGTGGTCGAGACACGCCTCGAGTGGGAAGGCCGCGTGGTTCTCGACGAGGAGGAGCGCACCAGCGACAACATCGCGTGGCTCCTCTACAAGGACGGCGTTCGCGAGCTGAAGATGCTCAAGGGGTTCGAGCAGGAAGAGCTTGGCGTGTTCTTCAACCTCCTGCAGCGCGTTAGAAAGGCGACAGATGACGACGACGACCTGCTCACGCTGATGTGGGAGCGCGAGTTCGTGAACCTGCAGTACCGATACGTCGATCTCACGCAGGAAGGCGGCGCAGGCGTCGAGTCCATGGAGCGGGCGGAGCAGAAGGAAAAGATTCTCTCGCCGGCCCAGGCTGAGGCGGGTCTCGAATCGACCCAGACTTCGATCGCCAAGATAGACGAGTTCGACGCGACCCTCTATTTCCTCGACGACCGCGAAGTCGAATATCTCCAGGGTGAGATCAAGCGGGAATTTTCCACCGATCTGCGGCCGGCCGTAATCGCATCGCTCCTGGACACATTCGAGAACCAGAAGGACCCGACCGTGCGCGAGGAGATCTGCGGACTGCTCGACTATTTCCTCCTCATTCTCCTCTCCACCGCGCAGTATCGAAACGCCGCGTACCTCCTGCGCGAAGCAAGCGTGACCGCGAACCGCGCGCCCGAGGTGCTGGAGCCGCAGAAGAATCGCCTCACCCAGCTCGGCGAGCTGATGAGCGATCCCAAGCCGCTGGGGCAGCTCCTTCAGGCGCTCGAGGATTCTCCGCTTCGCGCCCCCCAGCACGAGCTGGATGAGCTGTTCGGAATCCTCCAGCCCCGCGCGCTCGAGACAATTCTCAGCTGGATCGGACGCAGCAACAATCCTTCGCTCAAGATGCTGCTCGAGGTCGCGGCCGGTCGGCTGGCCAGCAGCAACAGCGCGGAGCTCATTCGTCTCATCGGGTCGGACGACGAAGCAGTTGTCCTCGAGGCGATCCGCCGTGCGGCTGCGCTCAAGTCGCCCGCAGCGGTACCAGCGCTCGGAAAGATGCTCACCGTCGGAGAGTCCGACATGCGCGTCGCCGCCGTGACCGCGCTTACGGAAATCGGATCGGCCGGCGCAATGCAGATGCTCGAGCGGGCGCTGATTGACGAGGACCGCGAGGTGCGCGTCGTCGCCGTCCGCGCGCTCGGCGCCCGCAACGCCAGGGCGGCGTTGCCGCGAATCGAGGCAGCGATCAAGGGGAAGGAGCTGCGGGATGGCAATCTGACGGAGAAGATGGCCTTCTTCGAAGCCTATGGTCTCCTCTCGGGCGATGTGGGAGTCACACTCCTCGACGGCCTGCTCAACGCCAAGGGATTTATGGGCAAGAAGGACGACGCCGAGATGCGCGCCTGTGCCGCGATGGCGCTGGGCAAGATAAATAGTCCAAAAGCGATGGAGTCTCTCAACCGCGCGGCGGGCGAGAAGGATGTGATCGTCAGAAACGCCGTCAGCCGCGCGATTCGCGGAGGCACCGCGTGAGCGCTCAGGCCACGAAGACCGTCTCCGGCGACGGAGACAGGGCATCCGGCGCCAACGTCCGTCGCGGCGGAAGAAATTTCATGATCGCGTTCTACGCCGCGCTGCGGGCGATCAAGCTGTATCCGCTCGAGCACAGCGCCGTGCAAAAAACGCTGGCCGATCTGTCGCGTGTCGCCGAAGAGCTGCGCGCCGAAGAGGCTGAGCTCGAGTTCAGAGTCTCGGGAGAGTTCATCTTCATCAACTCGACGCGGCTGAGGCTCGATCTCAGCAACTACGCCACGTTCGGACACATCCTGACGCTATGCAAGCTCGCCGGCATCGGGGCGATTCACGTCGGCACTGACGGAACGGCTCGCGACTGGACTCTTCTCTTGTCGCTGATGGGCGGTGAAACCAAGAATGCGCCTGCCGAGAGATTCAAGGAGATACTGACCAGGCTCAGGGAGGCGAAGATCGAGACGTTCCAGCTCGACGCTCCCACCGAAACCGCGACCGACCGCGAGTTCAACGAAGAAGCAAAGGCGGCGGCCAATCGCACGTATTCCCAGTCGGTTGCCGTCACCAAGGACGTCATCAATTCGGTCAGGATTGGCAAGACGCCGAACATCAGGAAGATCAAGCGCGTAGTGCAGGGAATCGTCGATCAGGTTCTGAACGAAGAGACATCACTCATCGGCCTGACCGCGATCCGCGACTACGACGAATACACGTTTACGCACTCGGTGAACGTGTGCATCTTCTCCATCGCGCTCGGACGCCGTCTTGGCATGACCAAGCTCCAGCTGTATGAGCTGGGCCTCGCCGCGCTCATGCACGATATCGGCAAATCGCGCGTTCCGATCGACCTCCTTCAAAAGACCGGCGAGCTCACCGACGAAGAGTGGAAGTGGATGGCCGCCCACCCATGGCTCGGGGTGCTGGTGCTTTTCCAGTTCCGCCGGCAGCAGGAGGAGCTTTCGTACCGCGCCATGACGGTGTGTCAGGAGCACCACATGAAGGTTGACCTGACGGGCTACCCGAAATCCATTCGCCCGCGCCAGGTCAGCCTTCTCAGCAAGATAGTCTCGATCGCCGACGGCTACGACGCGGCCACATCGAGACGCGTTTACAGGACCGAAGTAATCACTCCCTCGGCTGTTCTCGAGGAGATGCGCGACAATCCGCGTCGCGGGCTGGATCAGGTGCTCGTGAAAGCATTCATAAACCTGTTGGGCATTTACCCGGTCGGAACGCTGGTAGTGCTCGACACATTCGAGCTCGCCGTCGTCTCGGCGGCCAATCAGAATCCTGACGCGCTTTCGAGACCGATCGTCAAGATCATCAGCGACGCGCAGGGGAATACAATCAGTCCGCCGATCCAGGTGGACCTGGCTGTCCCGGAGGCAGGAGGGCAATATGCCCGGACCATCATCAAGACGGCGGACCCCGATCGCTATGGCATCACCCCCGGCGACTACCTCATCTAACGCCATAACGCGTCGCTTCGACGCGCTCAAGAAAGAATCCCGCCGCGCCCTGGTCTGCTATGTAACGGCAGGCCATCCCGACGTCGGCCGCTCTCTGGAAACGCTGCGCGCGCTTGAGGAAGGCGGCGCCGACATCATCGAGCTCGGCGTGCCCTTCTCGGACCCGATCGCGGATGGACCGGTGATCCAGGCCAGCTCGCAGCAGGCGCTGGAGAAGGGAATGACCTACGACGGCGTCCTCGCCCTCCTCGAGCGGGCAAAGCCCCGCGTCCCCGTCGTTCTGTTCAGCTACCTGAATCCGATTCTCGCCGCAGGCCCCGACGCTCTCACGAGAGCGGCAGATGCGGGCGCGAGCGGGATTCTCGTCACCGACATTCCGGTCGGTGCCGATCCAGCGCGCGAGGAGTGGCTTGGCGCCAGTCCTCTGGCCTTCATCAGGCTCGTCGCCCCGACGACCCCGCGCGACAGAATGGCCGAGATCGCGCGGCACGGCAGCGGATTCGTTTATCTTATCAGCCGTCTGGGTGTCACCGGTGTTCAGCAAACGACCGCGACATCATTGCCCGATACGATCGAGCGCCTTCGATCCACGACCACGCTTCCAATTTGCGTCGGATTTGGAATTTCCACGCCCGAGCAAGCGCGCAGCGTCGGCAAGCTGGCCGACGGAGTGGTGGTCGGCAGCGCGCTCGTGAGCGCGGCTGAGCATGGCCCGGAGGATGTTCTGAAACTGACACGTAGTCTGCGAGAGGCTCTTGATGACTAGCGACCCCGCGTCGAAGAGAAAGGTGGCGCCGGGGCACTCGACCGAGGGCCCGCGCGCGACGAACACCGATGTCGTCACCCTCAAGGCGATGCGATTTCACGCGCGCATCGGCGTGCTGCCGCACGAGGCCGAGATTGCGCAGTCGATCGAAGTTGACGCGTCCCTTTGGGTTCGCCGCAGCGGTGAGCGGCCCACCGCCAGGGACATCGTCGACTACCGGCGTGTGTACGACCTCGTGGCGGAAGTGGTGACGCAGGGCCACACCAACTTTCTCGAGGAAGTCGGCGAGCGAATCGCGGAGCGCGCGCTCCAGCTCCCGCTGGTCGAGCGCGTGCGCATAGCCGTGCGGAAACCCAACGTCGCGCTGCCGGGACCGCTTGCATACGCTGAGGTCGCCCTCGAGCGAGAGCGTGGGTGAGGGATGTCGCTTACATAGCGCTCGGCTCCAACCTCGGCCAGCGTGAGGTATTTTTGGCGGAGGCGCGACGTGCAATCTCGGCCCTCGCCACGACGCGGGTGCTGGGGCACACCGACGCCGAAGAGACCGCGCCGATCGGACCGGTTGCGCAGGGCCCCTTTCTCAATCAGATGATCGCCATCGAAACCGAGCTTTCACCGCAGGATCTGCTCGCCGAGCTCAAGCGAATCGAAACCGACGCGGGGCGCGTCCGCAGCGCGCGCTGGGGTCCGCGAACACTGGACCTCGACATCGTGCTGTTCGAGAAGCAGAGCGTGCGCGAGCCCGGACTCACGGTACCCCATCCCGAGCTCACGAATCGCGATTTCTGGCTGAGAGAGCTTGCCGCACTGAGGAGCGCGCGCGTTGAATAAGCTCAAGCCGGAGGAGCGCCCTATCACCGTCCGTGATTTCGCCGAGCGCAAGCGCAAAGGCGAGAAGCTGGTGGTGATGACGGCGTACGACGCGCTCTTTGGGCGGCTCGTGGATGAGTCGGGCGTGGACGCCATCCTCGTAGGCGACTCGGTTGGAACGGCGGTGATGGGCTACGCCTCGACGCTGCCGGTGACGCTCGATCACATGATCTACCATGCGTCGGCCGTGCGCCGCGGAGTGAAGCGCGCGCTGATCATCATCGACATGCCTTTTCTTTCGTATCAGGCGAGCATTGAGAGTGCCGTGCTCAATTGCGGACGCGCCATTCAGGAGACCGGTGTTGGCGCGGTGAAAGTCGAAGGTGGGAGCCCGGAGATGCTCGACACCGTTCACGCGCTGGTGCGCACTGGAATTCCGGTGATGGCTCACATCGGCTTCACGCCGCAATCGGTCAACACGCTCGGGGGCGCGCGCGTTCAGGGACGCGAAGAGGAAGGAGCGGAGAAATTGATATGCGAAGCAAAAGGGCTGGAGGAAGCCGGTGCGTTCGGGATCGTGCTCGAGCTCGTGCCCGCCTCTGTCTCCGCGCGCATCACTGCCGCGGTCGGCATTCCGACAATCGGCATCGGAGCGGGCGTGCAGTGTGACGGGCAGGTGCTGGTGCTCCCGGACGTGCTCGGCTTGAACGACACTTTCAACCCCAAGTTTCTCAAGCGCTACGCTGAGATGGCCCCAGAGGTCCGCTCGGCCATTGGAAGCTGGGCGCGCGATGTTCGAAGCGGCGCATATCCGGATGCTGAGCACAGCTTCTAGGCATGAAGTCGGTCGGGACGATTGATGAGATGCGCCACGTGATTGCCGGGGTGCGAGCAAAAGGGAAGAGCATCGCCTTCGTGCCGACGATGGGCGCGCTTCATGAGGGTCATCTCACGCTCATCGACGAAGCGAAGCGCGTGGCTGACTCGGTCGTGATGAGTGTCTTCGTCAACCCTCTTCAGTTCGGACCGAGTGAAGACTTTGATCGCTATCCCCGCACACTCGACGACGATGCGAAAATGGCTTCAAAAAGGGGCCTGGACTTCCTGTTCAC
>JAYWBE010000407.1:0-3262 GCA_043781715.1 Gemmatimonadaceae bacterium | reverse complement strand
TGCTTGCAGCTGAACTTGGGCGTTAGATAGCACCGACCTTCACCAAAAGGCAGACTTATGTGGCGCATCGCTGGGATCGTCTTGCTGCTCGCCACCGTTACTCCGCTAAACGCCCAAACCGTCGGCGTTGGCGCTCCCACCACCCTGAGAACCAGCGAGGTTCGCGATACTTCCTTACGGAATATTGTCGTGAATTCAGAGATTCTCGCTGACAAGAATCTCCTGAGCCAAACCGGCCTGTCGGTTCGTGTTATCGCAATCGCGGGCGAATCGGGCAGCGCCAAAGAAGAAGAAACTGATACGGTCGTTAGCTGGGTTTACCTGGGCGTGTCAGACTTTGGCGAGGTGGTCGAGCAACGTGCTTTTCGCCTTGGGCCTGTTTATGATCCGAAGGTAGATCGCGTTGTCGCCGAAGGACACACGCCGGTGGTCTACCTGAGTTATGGTGCGCGGAAACATCGCCAGACTGCTCGCATCGAAATCGACCTCCAAGGACTCCGGGTTCGAGGTAAGTAGGACGCAATGATTCGTGTCTGTGCACGTGCTATCTAACGAACGTTGCAGCAGACGAGCGCGCGTGCTAATGAACATGTATGAGCGGCGTCCAAGTGGTCGCTCGCAGCTGAACTCAGGCGTTAGCTAGCCGCAAACGATCACACTCATGGACCCAGTGGAAATGCGCCGCCGCGGCGCCGAGATCCTTGAAGCCGTCATCGCAGCTCATGGTTTCACTTTCGAGGCAGGCGAGATCGGCAAAGGAAGTGGAGGTGCGTTTGCTCAAGGAGCCTTCGTTCATGGCAAGCGCAGGCTTGAGTTCAGCACGCGACATAGCCTCGGACTCGTGCAATATCGTCTGGGACCAAGCTTCGTTTCGCACGAAGACTACATGCGGGTTGCGGCGGGATCGGGGAATCACGCATATCCCGGTTTCTCCGATGACCCGCTTGACGGGTTTAGGCATCTTGCGTCGGATCTGCAACACTTTGCGACGGTGTTTCTCAAAGGAAGCGATGAACAATTCGTCGCGCTCGCTGCCGACGCTCAAAAGGCTCGACCCAAACGCGGACTCAGTGCACTCAATCCGCGCGCTAGCTAACGAACGTTGCAGCTGACAAGCACTTTTCGGATGCGGCTTCGCCGCAATGGTGGTAGTGTGCTTGCAGCTGAACTAGGGCGTTAGGCAGACACCAATACTCCAAGCAGGTGTGATGGCAAGAGTCGCAGTTACAGGTATAGTGCTCTGTCTAATGGCTTGCGGCCGCGGCGACCGAGCGGAGCGCGCTTCGACCTTAGAAGCAACGTCCACGCTCGCGACAAACTCAAGCGCTTCCGAAAGCACGGTGTCACGCCGTCCTATCCCTCCCGATTCGCTCCGCGATGATCTCGTTGAGCACGGCCTTCTCGTTCTCGACGGCCCACGTAAGGCAGTCATAGCCCAGCTGGGGCAACCGGACAGCATCCATTCTCAAACAGAACAGAGCCGTTACAACCCGGCCCAGACAGATTCAACTATCGATGTCTTCTATCCGGGCCTGCGACTGTCTTACTACGTCGTAGCGGAGCAGCCGAACCGCGACCTCCTGCAAAGCGTACAAGTTTGGAACAACCAGTACCTGAAGTATCCTGAGATCGGAGTTGGAGCGAGCGCGGCCACCGTCGTCCGCGCCCTCGGTGAGCCCGGAGAGCGGACCAATGACACTTTTACCTACGATTGCGGCAGGTGCATTGGCGCGGAAACGCCGGTCTATTTTCATTTGAATGGTGGTCGGGTCACGTTCGTAACCTATACGTTCTATGTGGACTAACGACGACCTTGTACGCGCTGCCTAACGAACGTTGCAGCAGACGAGCGCTCGCTTTAAGGAATTAAGGTTGATCGCAACTATAGCAGAGTCGCTCGCAGCTGAACTTGGGCGTTAGATGGCAAACCGACCGAAATCGCATCGACTATAGTGCACTATCAGCTCGTCTACGACGCTAGCGCACAAGGATTTGAGTTTCCTTGGTTTGCGCTCCAGGGGTTTGCTCCGTTGGCGCTGGGCTTAGCTGTCCTGAAATTCCCCGCATTGTGGTTTCCGCAACGCCCTCGGCTTGGCCGCGTCCTGGGCACGCTTGTCACTGGATTCGGCTTGATCATTCTTGTCGGCATTCCGATGGGGAAGTGGCGGGAGAGCCAAGAGTTCCGAGATCGCTTACAGCAGAAGAACTACGCGCTCGTGGAAGGCACAGTCACTGAGTTTGTGCCTGGAGCAGTCGACGGCCACCCGATGGAAAGCTTTGCGGTGAATGGCAGTAAGTACATGTATTCGCCGTATACTTCATCTGGATTCAGCACCATTGCCGCACAAGGCGGACCTATTCGACCTGGACTGCATGTTCGGATCGCAGATGTAAATGGCAACATCGCCCGCCTCGAGATCGCACGATAGGTGTCGCGCCCCTGCCATCTAACGAACGTTGCAGCAGACGAGCGCGCGTGCTAATGAACATGTATGAGCGGCGTCCAAGTGGTCGCTCGCAGCTGAACTCAGGCGTTAGGCAGACCACCTAGGGATCGTGTTTCAAGGAGAGAGGTATGAGGAAGCGACATCTCGCGTTCATTTCGATCGTTTGGGCAGTCGTGGCCTGCAGTAATTCCGCAGCGCCTGGGAATTCCGCTTTGGGGGACATCATCGCACTCCAAGTTACCGCCACCTTCGCGCAGCAAACCTATAGTGTTGATAGCAGCGCCAAATTTTCATTCACTGCTCGCAATGCGCTTCCCCGTGACGTTGTAATCTATGGGCCTGGATGCATCATCAACCTTGAGCTCCAGAACATGCAAGGCATAACCGTGTTTCCCTCGGGCGTGAGACCGTGCCTTCCGCCACTCGAAACACTTCGCGTTCGCGCTCGCGATTCGGTCGTCGGTAGTGCCCAGCTCTCAGGAGCGCACGGCGATCCTTCCACGATCGGAATGTTCGCACTCCCATCGGGAACGTTTCGGATGCGTATCGTCCTCCAAGGCGTGACCGACACGAAGACATACAATCCCGTACGTGTACAGAGTGTATGGAGCGAAGCGTTCACAGTCTTGCCCTGACCGGCAGCCTAACGAACGTTGCAGCAGACGAGCGCTCGCTTAAAGGAATTAGGGTTGATCGCAACTAGAGTAGAGTCGCTCGCAGCTGAACTAAGGCGTTAGGCCGACATCCGAACATGCGAGAGGAGAATCATGAGTAAAGTATTCGTCAACATTGGGCTTAGCCTCGATGGCTACATG